>JAFXJE010000054.1 GCA_017532485.1 Peptococcaceae bacterium
CAGGGACAAACTCAGTAAATACAATACTTTTTTAGTCATGTCGAGTCTCCTCTCCGTTACTATTGTCTTTTCTTAGTATGCTTTGCTCTGCCAAAAAAGTCAAGTATTTATCAAATTTTTCCTTTTATACTTTCTCTTAACTACAACAAAAAGCCTCCCGAATAAAAATTCAAGCGGCTTTAAATTTTTCGAGTGACACGCGCCCGACGCTATGGCGAAAATAGGCAAGCCTATACGCGTTCAGTAAAGATTTGGTAAGCTGGTGCCCCCTCACAATCAGCCGGAATATCTACACCCAACAATACAGCTGTAGTTGGAGCTACGTCTACTTCTCTTACATAACCTTTAATCTTATAACCAGCTTTGATACCAGGACCAGCAGCGACAAAGATTGGAGATACGGAGGTATCGTTATGACCACAAGCTGTAGATAAAGATTCACCATGGTCTACGTTCCATGTTTCGTGTACCATCATAACGATGTCACCAGCTAATTCGCCACCCATACCTAACAGAACAGCATCTTTATTGTGCAGTGCCAAAGCTACTACACGTTTGCCTGTTTTCTTATCTTTATAACCATATAAATCGGTAATAATTTGTTCTTCCAATTCATATTTGTCAGCAGGGTCTACAATACCATGTTTGTCTCTGCCTTTTAAGTTTACATAGATAGTGTTGGCACGAGTTTGAACAGCACGTGTTTTTTCCCAGTCGATTTTTGGAATATCATTGCCGTTTTCATCTTTCAACAGCACTGTATAACCTAATTCCTGCATGATACCTACGTTGATACCTGTGTTATCACCCAGTTCAATGTGGTCTTCTTCTGGACAAATCAACGCATGGTCAGAGGTAACGATAATGGTCCAACCTTTATCAATATATGGAATAAAGGAACCAATATATTCGTCACTCCATCTGTAAGTTTCTTCATGCCATTTGCGAATTTCACTTTCATCATGCACAGAATTTTCACGATTTTTCAAATATTTCATATAAGCATGACCTGACAAGTCTGGACCATGGAAGTGGCTGAAGATTACGTCGATATCATGATTATCAATCATATACTGCATAGCATCTGCCTGCCATCTTGCAGATTGAGCCCATTGTACTTGACCACATTTCATAACGATATCACGGTCCTGTAAACCTGCCATGCAAGTTGCTGGTGGAGGACCAAAGCGTTCTACTACTTCTTCAAAAATCCATCTTGGATACCAAATATCGCTAGTTTCTGCGTCCATAGCACAGCTTGCCCACATTCGCAAATAGTTACCGTCTTCGGCAATTTCCAGTACACGCATATTACGAGCACCTTTCAGCAAATTGCCTTTGTTATCAGGTAATACTTCATAGCAATTTTCTGTATAAACATCTTCATCTAACACATACATTGGTTCTGGCATTTCTTTAGATGCATAGATGGCTACTTGTTTGTATTTACCTTCTGCATTTTTCAAAATCAGAGCAGGGCGTTGAACATGACCCCATTTATAATGAATAGTAAATTCTTTAGCACCTTCAGGAGCATTTGCCCAGCCTTCAGGTTCAGTAATTGGTGACATAGATAAGTGAATACCTCTATCTGCCAATTGGTCCATACTGTTGCCACCATAACTGATAGAGTTTCTTACAGAGTACATACCAGGTACAAAGCCTTGGAATTCTAAGCCTTTTAAGAAATCATTTTCGTAAAATTCTTTAATCCGAGGGTCTGTGTAATCCATATTCATATAGTTTACGATTGGTTTTTGTTCAGAGATATCACCGTCGATATGACTGGAAATACCTGCATAAGCGCGACAGCCACCTTTTTCTGTTTTGGTAGTAGCGATAACAATATATTCTTCGTCCAATTTAGAGTTAAAGCCACCTAAAGCACCAGGAGAAGTACCGTCTACTACCATTAAATTTGGATTGTCACTGGTTGGAGGCCAAGCACCACCAGGCCAGTGCCATACTAAAGTCTTTTTACCTGCTGCTGCTGTAACATTCCACAGTGGTTCAGCTTTCAAGAATTTACTCATAAATGCCTCTTGAGTCATATCCAATTCGCCAGGTACTTGAATATTATAGTCAATAATACCATGAGTCATTGGATAGCAGCCTGTAGCCAGTGTTGCCCATAATGGTGGTGTAATTGTAGGCATAGCACCTAACATTACCAAGTCTTCACGAGCTGCACCCATTTCAACTAATTTTTTTAAGTTTGGCATTTTGCCTTCATCAATCATTGCTTTAGAAAAGCGTGGGTCCATACCATCCAGACCCAAAATGATAACTTTGTCAGTTAAACCTTTTGCTCTTAACATTTTTTTAATCATCCTTTCTAAATAAGAATAGCTCTTTTTAGAAAATAAATTTTATACAATTTATTTTCTATACCCTTATTAGTATTATAAATGATATTAGTTTTTTTCTCAATCAACCTTATTTATTAATAAAAGCAGTACTGATACAACTTTTGGTTGTATCAGTACTGCTTTTATTGTTCATCCAATTTATCTTGTAAAAGAGCAATTTTCATCATATCGTAAGGTGTTTCCTTATCCTGCAGCAATTCACGAATTAAACGCAGACTGCTGTACCCTGTATCAGCTACAATAATCTTTATTTCTTTTGCCAAATCTTCATCATAAAGACCACCCCAATTTATCTGAAAATCATATTGCTCAAGTAATATTTCAATATGTCCCAGCACCGTAGCCAACGCTATCGACCTTTCTTCTGCAACTTCCTGCACTGTTTTGCCTTGCTGTAATAGGCTTAAGGTAATTCGAGCAGAGTCGCCTGCTTTGCGTCGTTGCACTGTTTTAGCATTTCTACTGCGCCCATCAGCCACAATGCTCAAACCTTGTTCTTGACGCCACGCTAAAATTTCTTGCAAAAATAGCTCCCCATATTGCTCACATTTTCGTTCCCCGACACCACTAACTCGCAGCATTTCACTCAAAGTTAGAGGCTGTTTACGGCACATATCCTGCAAAGTAGCATCACTGAAAACCATATACGAAGGAATACTTGCTTTTATCGCTTGAGCTAAACGCAAAATTTTTAGTTTTTCCAATAAATCACTGTTTTCAATTTCTTCTTTTAAGTATTCCGCGCTTAACTCTGCCAAATGCCCCTCAGGATTGCAATTGCTGCAATTTTGGCAATTTTCCTTTCCTTCTTCGCCAAAATATTTGAGAATATACTTTCGTAAACAAGTCGTACAACGCGCATAATCTATCATTTGCTGCAATTTTTTATACTCTTGCTCCAAACGTTCCTCATCTTCAACACTTTGTTTAATCAAAAATTTATTAATATGAATATCAGCACCTGAATACAACAACAAACAGACACTTGGCAGACCATCACGCCCAGCACGCCCTATTTCTTGATAATAAGACTCAAGATTTTTCGGCATCTGCTGATGAACTACAAAACGCACATTTGACTTATTTATCCCCATGCCAAAAGCATTGGTCGCAATCATAATATTGCTGCGGTCATAAACAAAATCTTCTTGATTTTTTTTCCTTTCTTCATCAGTTAAACCACCATGATATTTAGAGCTTGACCAACCTTTATCAGCCAATTTTTTCGACAGGCGTTCTACTTCCTTACGAGTAGCACAATAGATAATGCCCGCTTCTCCCTTATGTTTTTGCAAAAAATTTAATAAGACCTCTTCCTTAGGTGTATCGTGACTAACCAACAATTCTAAATTGGCTCGATTAAAACTAGCACGATAAATATTGGGACTTTGCAGCTGCATTTGCGCCACAATATCCTGTCGCACAACTGGAGTTGCTGTTGCTGTAAAAGCTGCTACTACTGGTCGTTTGCTGAAGCGTGCAATAAAATTGTCAATTTGCCGATAACTAGGTCGAAAATCATGTCCCCACTGGGAAACGCAATGAGCTTCATCTATCGCCACAAAAGCAATATCCAGTTTATCCATCAAGTATAAAAAATCAGGAGTAGACAAGCGTTCAGGTGCTACATATAAGATATCAATATTTTGAGCTAATAATTGCTGCTTAACCTCTTGATATTCCAGCAAAGATAAGGTGCTGTTAATAAAAGCTGCCTTTATGCCCATCGTTACCAAACTATCCACTTGGTCTTTCATCAAAGAAATTAACGGCGATATAACAACCGTCAAACCTGAAAAAATCATCGCCGGAATTTGATAACAAAGTGATTTACCCCCACCCGTCGGCATAATGACAAAAGTATCTCTGCCTTGCAGGATAGACTGAATAGCTCTTTCTTGAATTGGTTTAAAGCGTTCATAACCATAGTATTTATGTAAAATTTCTCTAGCTCGTTCCATTTTTGCACCCCCTTTGCCGAACATTTCACTCATAAGAAAAAAGCGTACATTCAAATTTTAACTTGAACGCACGCTTTTCTCCATTTATTTACCACCAATAATCATTATACTTCCTGGATAATCGGTAAAATCATTGGACGGCGTTTTGTTTTTTCATATAAATACTTACTCAAAGTATCACGAATTGTTGATTTTAAACTAGACCAATCTGTGATATTTTTTTCAAAAGATTTTTCTAAGGATTGCTTAATAATCTCCTTAGCACCGTTCATCAGCTCATCAGATTCACGCACATAAACGAAACCACGCGATACAATGTCTGGACCGGCTACAATCATTTTATTTTCCCTATCCAAAGTAACTACTGCCACCAAAATACCATCTTGCGATAATTGCTTTCTATCGCGCAAAACAATATTACCTACATCGCCGATACCTAATCCATCAATTAAGACGCGACCAGCAGTAACTTTACCATCAATCTTGCCTTCTTCTTGATTTAATTTAATCACATTACCATTTTCAGCTACAAAAACATTTTCAGCTGGAATACCTACTTCTTGAGCTAAACGAGCATGCTTAACCAACATCCGATATTCGCCATGGGCAGGAATAAAATATTTTGGTTTAACCAAGTTCAACATCAATTTTAATTCTTCTTTGCAGGCATGACCGGAAACGTGAACTGTAGTATTGCTGGCTGTAACTACTTCGGCACCCAAACGATAAAGCATATCAATAACTCTGGCAACCAATTTTTCGTTACCTGGAATAGGCGTAGCAGAAATAATTACTGTATCGCCAGCTTCAATTTTTACTCGACGATGGTCAGACATAGCCATTCTAGTTAAGGCAGACATTGGTTCACCTTGACTGCCCGTAGTAACTAAAACTACTTCATTGCGAGGGTATAAATCCAGTTCATCTAATTCAATCAACATATTATCAGGCACATTCAGATAACCCAGTTCTTGAGCCACTGTCACAATGTTAACCATACTGCGACCAGCAATAGCAATTTTACGACCGTAATTAAAAGCCGCATCTACAATTTGTTGAATACGATGCACATTGGAAGCAAAAGTAGCTATAACAATTCGTTCTTTAGCTACTCGGAAAACATGGTCAAAGGTTTCCCCTATTACTTTTTCCGAGCTACTGAAACCTGATTTTTCCACATTAGTGCTATCTGATAATAATGCCAAGACACCTTGATTTCCTAATTCGGCAATACGTTGATAGTCCGTTGACTGTCCGTCAATCGGTGTTTGGTCAAATTTAAAGTCACCAGTATGCAAAATTACACCGTATGGCGTATGCACTGCTACAGCTACGGAGTCAGGAATACTGTGACAAGTTTTTAATAATTCAATTCTAAATGAGCCCACCTTAAATTCTTGGCGTGGTTTTACTACATGTAGTCGTGGTGGACTTGATAAATTTGCTTCTTTTAATTTAATCTCCAACAAACCTATAGTTAACTTTGTGCTGTAAACAGGCACATCCAATTCGCGTAAAACATAGGACAAAGCACCCACATGGTCCTCATGACCATGAGTAATGACAATACCCTTGACCATATCGCGATTTTCCAACAAATAAGATATATCCGGAATTACGATATCAATCCCCAACAACTCTTCCTCAGGGAACATCAAACCGGCATCAATAATTAATATTTCATCGTCACATCTGATTGCTGTCATATTCTTCCCGATTTCTCCTAATCCGCCCAAGGGAATAATACTGACAAAATCTTTTTTTTGCTTGTTAATGATAACTACCTCCTTTATCATCAATTGTCATCCGTTGACCAAACCACTAATAGTTATTATATGCTATTTTTACCAAAAGAACAAGTATTTAGCCACAAAAAAGAGACTGGAACAAAAGTCCAGCCTCCTGTAAAAAATCTTTTTTTAGATTAATTTTAATTCTTCCATAGCTTTTTTTACTACTGCTTTTTCATTTTCACTAGCTTCTACCAACGGCAATCTTACTGTTGCATTACTGATAATACCCATTTCACTCAAAACATATTTGATAGGCACAGGATTAGAAGTAACAAAAATAGCTTTCATGAAATCATATAATTTCAAATGGATTGCCGTAGCTTCAGCTACCTTGCCAGCAAAATAAGCATCAACCATTGCTTTCATTTCATCGCCCACAGCATGAGCTGCTACACTAATTATCCCAGCTCCACCAATAGACAATAATGGCATAGTTAAGGAATCATCGCCACTGTAAAGCAAAAACTCAGGTGCAGTCAATTTGCGTACTTTGCTCATTTGCTCCAAGTTGCCGGAAGCTTCCTTTACGCCCACAATATTTTTAATTTCTGCCAAGCGAGCAATAGTTGCCGGCTCCATATTAATACCACAACGCCCTGGAATATTATATAAAATAATTGGTAATTCTACACTTTCTGCTACAGCTTTAAAATGCTGATAAAGACCTTCTTGAGATGGTTTGTTATAATAAGGAGCTACAATTAATAAACCATCTATACCCAAAGCAGCCATTTCTTGAGAGGCTTCGATAGTCGTCTTAGTATTGTTTGTACCTGTACCGACAATAATTTTAGCTTTATCACCCACAGCTGCTTGCACAGTTTGGACAATTTTAATTTTTTCCTCATGAGTTAAAGTAGGTGTTTCTGCAGTTGTCCCACAAACAACCAAACTATCATTACCATGCTCTACTAAATGCACAGCAAGCTTTTTGACTTCTTCATAGTCCACCTCTCCTGCTGCCGTAAACGGGGTAATCATCGCTGTCATAACTCTGCCGAATGTCATACGAAAGCCTCCTTTTTTTCTCAATAAATCATAATTAAATTAAATCTTGTTTAATTAATTCTTCCAAAATTTGTACCGCATTAGTCGCTGCACCTTTCCGTAATTGGTCGAAAACAATCCACATATTCAAAGCATGGTCGTTGTTTAAGTCACGACGAATGCGACCTACATATACTTCATCAGTGTCAGAAGTATATAATGGCATTGGATAAACATTTTCCTGTGGTTTATCTTGAACGATAATCCCAGGTGCCGCACTTAATAAAGCTTTAGCTTCTTCTGGAGTAATTGTTTCTTCTGTTTCCACATAAACAGACTCAGAATGACTTCTAAAAATAGGGACACGAACTGCAGTCGGAGTAATAGCGATACTATCATCACCCATGATTTTTCTTGTTTCATGGACTAATTTCATTTCTTCTTTAGTGTAATCATCTTCTACCCACACATCAATATGAGGAATTAAGTTAAAAGCAATTTGATGTTGAAAAACATTTGGTGTTGTTTCCTCGCCAGCTAATGCTTGCTTAACTTGTAATTCCAGTTCATCAATACCTTCTTTACCTGCACCGGATACTGCTTGATAAGTAGAAACAATAACATTTTTTACTTTGCTCTTTTGATGTAAAGGATTTAAAGCTGATACCAATAAAATGGTAGAGCAGTTTGGATTAGCAATCAAACCTTTATGCTCTTTTAAAGCTTCTGGATTTACTTCAGGTACTACTAAAGGTACATCAGGCTCCAAACGGAAAGTGCTGCTGTTGTCAATAACAACTACACCTTTTTCCTGTGCCAACCGACCATAAGCACGGCTGGCAGGACCACCCGCAAATAATGCCACATCTACACCATCAAAAGAATTTTCTGTTGTTTCTTCAACAACATAAGTCTTGCCTTGATATTCTATTTCTGTCCCCGCACTGCGTGCACTGGCTAACATTTTCAAATCACTGTAAGGGATTTTTCTTTCTTCCATTACTTTTAAAATTTGTTGTCCAACAGCTCCTGTTGCTCCAACAACTGCAATAACTAATTCTTTCACAGTGAGTACCTCCTCAGCTTTTATCTCTTAATCTAAAATATTTTCCAAATCTTCCACTAATCCTGTCCAGCCTTTTACTTTTTTCACAGCTAAAGCAATACCTGGCATAAAGGATTCACGCGAAATAGAGTCATGACGAATAGTCAAAGTTTGCCCCAAGCCTCCGAAAATCACTTCTTGGCTGGCTACAAACCCAGGCAAACGCACACTATGCACACGCATTCCCTCATATTCGCCGCCTCTAGCACCTGCAATTTTTTCAAATTCTTCTTCCCGACCTTGACGGAAAGCTTCACGATTTTGCGCAATTTTCTCTAAAGTTGTAACAGCTGTCCCTGAAGGTGCATCCAACTTTTGGTCATGGTGCAGCTCAATTACTTCTGCATAAGGCATATATTTCGCTGCTTCTGCAGCAAATTTCATCATCAAGACAGCCCCGATAGCATAGTTGGCAGCATGGAACATACTTGTTTTATTTGCCTCAGCCAGTTTGCCCATCTCAGCTCGTTCTTCAGCACTTAAGCCAGTTGTTCCAGAAACTACGGCTACACCATGCGCAAGCACCTTAGGTACATTTTCTCGCATAGCATCAGCTACGGTAAAATCAATCATTACATCAGGTTTAGCTTCAGTTAATAATTGCTCCAAATCATTAGAAATCAAAACACCATTAGCTGGACAACCTGCTAATACTGCTGCATCAATGCCGATATTATTTCGGTCAAAGGCAGCAACTAATTCCAATTGTTCATCTTGAATTACTGTTTTGCAAATTTCACGACCCATTTTACCGCTGGCACCAAGCACACCTACGCGAATTTTAGCCATAATCTCTCCTCCCCAATTATCTGAAAATTTAAATTTTTTTCATGGTATCACAGCCAAAAGACAATTGTCAATTGTTTAGCCCTGTATACATGTTTATCGGACTATTATTAGAAATAATAGCAGACATAACTGCAAAACAAAAATAAGCGGTATGCCATAGACAAACGTTTTATGCTGAGTTTTGTGACGAAAAAGCTGCATACCCAACCAACTGCCGATGCTGCCTCCCAAAAGGGCAATAGCAAACAGCCTCCTTTCCGGTATCCGCCATTTTTCACGCTTAGCTCGATGTTTATCTATTCCCATCAAAACTAAGGCTGCCACATTAACCACAGCAAAATAAACTGCTCCGATTATCCATTGCACTACCGCTCACCTCTTCAATTTAAACTTCGTTGCTTACTGTTCCAAGCGTTCTGCTAACAATTTATTTACAACACCAGGATTTGCCTGTCCTTTACTGGCTTTCATAACTTGACCTACTAAGAAGCCCATAGCCTGTTTTTTCCCTGCACGATAATCTTCTACAGACTTAGGATTATTAGCCAAAACTTCATCTACAATTGCTACAATAGCACCTTCATCAGAAATCTGAACTAAACCTTTTTCTTTAATGATGCTTTCTGGTTCTTTACCAGTATTAAACATTTCTGCAAATACTTCTTTGGCAATTTTGCCGTTGATTTCACCTTTATCTAAAACGGTCAATAACGCAGCCAAATGTTCAGGTTTTACCTTAATATCTTCTAACTCAATACCTTCAGCATTAACGCGTGCCAATAATTCACCCATAATCCAGTTACTGGTTTTCTTAGCATCACCATAATGCGCACGCACACCATCATAAAATTCTGCCAAAACTTTAGAAGAAGTAATAACGCCCGCATCATATTCAGGTAAACCTTCTTCTTCGATTAAACGTTTGCGTTTAGCCATCGGCATTTCTGGCAAGCTGCTGCGTAATTCTTCTACCCAAGCTCTGTCAATAACTAATGGAGTTAAATCTGGGTCTGGGAAGTAACGGTATTCATCAGAGTCTTCCTTACTGCGTAAGCTTAAAGTTACACCTTTGCCTTCATCCCAAGTACGTGTTTCTTGAACAACCTGACCACCATCTTCCAAAATATCTGTTTGACGGTCAATTTCATAATTGATGACGCGTTCTACAGCACGGAATGAATTTAAGTTTTTAATTTCTGCTCTTGTTCCAAATTCTTCTTGACCGAATGGTCGTAAAGAAATATTAACATCACAGCGCAAGGAACCTTGCTCCATTTTGGCATCAGAAACGCCTGTATATTCAATAATAGCTTTTAAATTAGTCAAGAAAGCCAATACTTCTTCCGCACTGCGCAAATCAGGCTCAGAAACAATTTCAATCAAAGGCACACCAGCACGGTTATAGTCTGCCAAAGAGCCTGTAGCTGAAGTAATAGTTGCCCCTTGATGAACTAATTTACCAGCATCTTCTTCCATATGAATACGCGTTAAACCGATTTTCTTTGTTTTACCACCAACATTAATTTCTACATAACCATTTTTACAGATAGGCAAGTCAAATTGAGAAATCTGATATGCTTTTGTCAAATCAGGATAAAAATAGTTTTTCCGGTCAAATTTGCTGTATTCTGCAATTTCGCAATTAGTAGCCAAACCAGCTTTAATCGCATATTCCAATACTTTTTTATTTAAAACAGGTAAAGTCCCCGGCAACCCCAAGCAAACAGGACAAACATGGGTATTTGGCGCACCACCGAAATCGGTAGGGCAATTACAGAAAATTTTTGTTTTTGTTTTCAGCTCAACGTGGACCTCACAGCCAATGACAACTTCATAATCCATGAATTACAGCCCCTTTCCTTGGTTTGGTTTCAATTTTGTTAAATCTGTATTTTGTTCTAACGCATAAGCTACTTTTAAGAGCTGTGGTTCACCGAAAGCTTTACCCAGCAGTTGAACACCTACAGGCATTTGCTTGCTGTCCAAGCCATAAGGCAAGGATAAAGCAGGAATACCTGCTAAGTTACTTGGAATAGTACAAATATCCCCTTTATATAAAGCTAATGGGTCTTGATTTTGACCTTTAACTAAAGCAGTTGTTGGTGCTGTTGGGGTAATTAAGCAATCATATTTAGCAAAAGCAGCATCAAAATCTTGTTTAATCAAATTTCTCACTTTTAATGCTTTCAAATAGTAAGCATCATAATAACCAGAACTTAAGCCATAAGTGCCTAACATAATGCGACGTTTTACTTCATCACCAAAACCTTGATTTCTAGTTTCTTTGAACATACCGATTACATCTTTGGCATTTGCACGCAAGCCATAACGCACACCATCATAACGACCTAAATTGGAGCTGGCTTCTGCTGGAGCAATCAAATAATACGCAGGCATTGCATAACGAGTATGTGGTAAAGAGCAAACTTCGACAACAGCACCCAATTCTTCTAATTTAGCAGCAGCAGCTCTTACTTGGGCTTCTACTTCCGGGTCAATACCTTCACCAAAATACTCCTCAGGAATACCAATTCTCATTCCCTGCACGCTGCCATCTAAAGCTGCAGTATAGTCAGGGAAAGCAATATTAGCAGAAGTAGAGTCACGATGGTCATGACCAGCAATAGCATTCATAACTAAGGCTGCATCAGTTACATCTTTAGTTAATGGACCAATTTGGTCTAAAGAAGATGCAAAAGCAATTAAACCATAACGCGATACTGCCCCATAAGTAGGTTTCAAACCTACCAAACCACAGAAAGCAGCAGGCTGACGAATAGAGCCGCCTGTATCAGAGCCTAAAGAATATACTGCCAAATCAGCAGCTACAGCAGCCGCAGAACCACCACTGGAACCACCTGGCACACAATCAAAATTCCATGGATTTTTAGTCGCAAAATACGCAGAGTTCTCCGTAGTAGAACCCATAGCAAATTCGTCCATGTTTACCTTACCTAACATTACGCCATGGTTAGAGTGTAATTTTTCTACAACAGCAGCATCATATTGAGGTTTGAAATTTTCCAACATTTTAGAAGCACAAGTAGTTTCTATACCCTCGGTACACATATTGTCCTTTAACGCCATTGGAATACCTGCCAGTGGAGCAATCTTTTCTCCGTTAGCAATCATTTTATCTACAGCTTCTGCTTGAGCCAAAGCCACATCAGCAGTTACTTTTAAATATGCTTTAACATCAGTATCTATCGTTTCAATTCTATGCAGATGTTCTTTAGCTAATTCAACAGCACTGATTTCTTTACTTGTTAATTTTTCATGCAATTCATGAATAGTTAAGCGAGATAAAGTCACGATAGTTCCTCCTTAAACAATTTTTGGCACTTGGAACATACCATCAGCTTGTTCCGGTGCATTAGATAATACTTTTTCTCTTGGCATACATTCGCCAACTTCGTCTTCCCGTAAGACATTTTGAATTGGCAAAACATGAGCTAATGGTTCAATACCATCAGTATCAATTTGTTTTAAAATATCCATTGTTTCTAAAATTTTATTTAACTGTTCAGCATGCACAGCAACTTCTTCTTCAGTTAATTCCAAGCGGCTCAGTTTAGCTACTTTTTCAACAACTTCTTTTGTAATCACTGTTATTCCTCCTTCAACATTTGTAAAAATTCTTCTTCAGTTAATATTGTAATCCCTAAAGTTTGGGCTTTTTCCAATTTACTGCCAGCATTTTCGCCAGCTAAAACATAATCTGTTTTTTTACTCACACTACCACTGGTTTTACCACCAGCTTTTTCAATTAAATCGCTAGCTGTTTTTCTATCCAGCGTCGCTAAAGTGCCAGTCAAAACAAAGGTTTTATGCAAAAAGGCTTCCTTATGGCAGCTTTCCTCTTGTTGTTCTTCTGACAAAGAAACACCTGCTTTTCTTAAATGCTCAATAAATTGTTGATGTTTTTCTTGACTGAAAAACTCTACAACACTTTGGGCAATTTTTGTACCAACTTCATCAATAGCTGTCAATTCCTCGACCGTAGCCTGACTTAATTGTTCAAGAGAAGGATATTTTTTCGCTAAAACTTTAGCTACATTTTGCCCTACCAAACGAATACCCAGCGCAAAAATCAGCTGTGCCAAAGTGCAATCCTTACTGGCTTCTATACTTTGCAAAAGATTATCTGCCGACTTTGCACCCATTCTTTCTAATTCAACTAATTGTTCTTTTCGCAAATCATATAAATCAGCGGCATTTCTAATCAAATCAGCTTGTAATAACTGCTGAATAACCGCAGGACCTAAGCCTTCAATATTCATGGCATTACGAGAAGCAAAATGAATAATTCCTTCCCGTACTTGAGCCGGACAAGTCAAGCTGTCGCTGCATCTTGCCACAGCCTCTCCCTCTGCTCGTTCAATCGCAGCCCCACATTCGGGACAGACTGTCGGAAAGACAAAAGGCTCAACTTCAGGAGTTCTTTTATCCAAAACTACGGAAACTACTTCTGGGATAACTTCGCCTGCTTTTTGAATGACTACATAATCGCCGATTTGAATATCTTTTTCCCGAATAAAATCTTCATTATGCAAGGTAGCTCTGCTCACCGTACTGCCTGCCAGCAAGATAGGGGTCAAATTGGCAATCGGTGTAATAGCCCCTGTTCTGCCTACCTGCACACTAATACTTTCCACTTTAGTAATGCCTTGTTCAGGTGGAAATTTATAAGCAATAGCCCAGCGAGGATTTTTAGCTCGATTGCCCAATTCCTCCTGCAAAGCTAAATCATTGATTTTGATAACCATCCCATCTATTTCAAACGGCAAATCATGGCGATGCTCACCCCAATATTCACAATGCGCACAAATTTCTTCAATATCGCTGCTGACTAAAGGCTGCATGACAGTAAAGCCACATTCCTCCAACAGCTTCACACATTCGGCATGAGTTGCAAGGTCCACACCCTCTGCATACATTAAAGTATAAATCAAGGCGCGTAAATCTCTGCTGGCTGCTATTTTAGGGTCTAATTGTCTGACTGAACCTGCCGCTGCGTTACGTGGATTAGCAAATAATGCTTCACCATTTTCTTCTCTTTGTTGATTAAGCTTAGCAAAAGCTTGGCGAGGCAAATAAACTTCCCCTCGCGCTTCCAAAATCGGTAAATCACGCTGCAGCCGCAGTGGAATATTTTTGATAGTTTTAACATTGGCTGTCACATCTTCCCCAACTGTACCGTCACCACGCGTTGCCCCTGTTTGCAGTACACCATTTTCATAATATAAAGCAATCGACAAACCATCCACTTTATACTCTACTACATATTCTATCTTTTCCCTACCTAAATCTGCACAAAGCTTACGGTGAAATTCACGCAAGTCCTCACTGCCGTAAGCATTCATCAAACTAAGCAATGGGTTGCGATGCACATACTCGGTAAATTTAGCCAAAGGTTCACCACCCACTCTTTGTGAAGGCGAATCTATTGTTAATAATTCTGGATATTGCTCCTCAATAGCCAGCAATTCTTTCATCAAACTATCATAATAATAGTCAGAAACCTCTGGTGCATCTAAAACATAATATTGATGGTCATGATGACGAATTTCTTTTTTCAACTGCTGCAGGCGTTCTTCGGCAGCAAGCTTATCCAATTTTTTGTCGGTCATCGCCCATTCCTCCAATATTTTTTAATTTTCTACTTTTTCTATCGGTGCATACTGCACAATTAAATCTTTTATCCCTTTATCAGGAAATGCTACTTTTATTTCTTGCTCAATACCACTGCCCTCAACTGCTACAACCACACCGTCGCCCCACTTTTTATGACGCACAGTATCTCCCAGTTGGTAATCACCACTGGCAGCACTTGTAGTTTCTGCATTTTTGGCTGCAGCTGTACCTGTGCCAGCCATAAATTCCTGAAAAGACAAACCACGATTTTTTTCCAAAGTATTGCTGTTTTGTTTTACTCTACCGTTACCTTGCAATTCCTCAAGTAATTCAGCTGGAATTTCGTTAATAAAACGCGAAGCTCGATTATAATTACTTTTCCCATAAAGCATCCGTTCATTCGCTCTAGTTAAAAAGACTTTTTCCTTTGCTCTGGTCAATGCCACATAGCAAAGACGTCTTTCCTCTTCCATTTCACTTTCTTCCAAAGACTGCAAAGCACGA
>JAFXJE010000055.1 GCA_017532485.1 Peptococcaceae bacterium
ATAGATTAAATATGGATGATAAATTAAATTAAAAGGGGTTTTATTTATGAAAAAGACATTAAAAAAATTAGGTATGATTTTATCTTTAACAGCTTGTGTCGGGATGCTGGCAGGTTGTGGTGGTGCTAAACAAGAACAACAGGCTGCAAATGGTGAAAAAGTATATAAAATTGGAATTAACCAATTTGCCGACCATCCATCTTTGGATAATTGCCGTTTAGGCTTTATTGACGGTTTGAAAGAAGCTGGCTATGAAGAGGGTGTAAATGTAGAATTTTTATACGACAATGGTATGGCTGATACAGGTATTACTAACCAAATTGCGCAAAACTATGTAGCTAATAAATGCGATTTGATTTGTGGTATTGCTACTCCAGCTGCTCAAGCTTCTTACAATGCGGCAGAAGGTAAAGTACCGGTGATTTATACTGCTGTATCCGACCCAGTGGCAGCAGGCTTGGCAGATGAAAATGGTTTGGGCAAAGCTGCTACAGGTACAAGTGATGTTTTACCATTGGAAAAACAAGTAGAGATGATTAGAGCTTTTTTACCGGAAGCTAAGACTATCGGTGTCTTATATAGTACTAGCGAAGCTAACTCAGTAGCTCATATTGCTCGTTTAGAAGAAATTGTTGATGATTATGGCTTCACTTTAGTAACTGTAGGTGTAACTAATGCTTCCGAAATTCCAATGGCAGCAGATAATATTTTGGGCAAAGTAGATTGTCTTAACAATTTAACTGATAATACAATTGTTTCTTCTTTAAGTGTAATTTTAGATAAAGCTAATGCCAAAGGCATTCCTGTTTTTGGCTCTGAAATTGAGCAAGTTAAAAATGGTTGTGCAGCAGCTGAAAGTATTGATTATTACCAATTAGGCGTACAAACAGGTAAAATGGCAGCTCGTGTTTTAGACGGTGAAGATATTAATACTATGCCGTTTGAAGCTATTAAAGATAGTGCTACTGTAATTAACAGCAAGGTATTAGAAGTTATGGGTATTACTTTGGACGAAAACATGACAGTTACAGATGTAATTGAGTAGAAATGAGGTTTAAGGAATGATTGATATTTTACTGGGGGTATTGGAACAGGGCTTTATCTATGGGATTATGGCTCTTGGTGTCTATATTACTTACCGTATTTTAGATTTTCCGGATTTATCCGTTGATGGAACTTTTCCATTAGGGGCAGCCGTAGCAGTTTGTTGTATTTTAAATGGACTTAGTCCTTGGCTGGCTTTGGTGATTGCTTTTTTTGCTGGTGCTTTAGCAGGCTTGGTTACAGGGATTATCCATGTAAAGTTTAAAGTAAGAGATTTACTTTCGGGGATTATTACCATGACTGCTTTATACAGCATCAATCAACATGTTGCCGGTGGAAAAGCAAATGTGCCATTGTTTGGGCAGGAAACTATTTTCAACAGTGGTATTGTTCTAATGCTGCCGGAGGCAATTCAGCCTTATTCTAAATTGCTCTTACTCTTTGTTTTAATCGTGTTGGTAAAATTGGCTATGGATTGGTACTTGAATACTAAAGCTGGCTTCTTATTATTTGCGACTGGTGATAATCGTGACGTAGTTACTGCTTTGGCGGAAGACCATGGTAAAGTTAAAATTATGGGTTTAATGTTGGCGAATGCTTTAGTTGCTTTGTCAGGAGCTGTGCTTTGCCAAGAACAACGTTTCTTTGAGTCTACTATGGGTACAGGTGCTATCGTTATGGGCTTGGCGGCAGTAATTATCGGGACTAATTTATTCAAAAACTTCGGTGTTATCAAAGGAACTACAGCTGCTATTTTGGGGGCAATTATTTATAAAGGCTGCGTAGCTTTGGCTATCGCTGCTGGCTTGCCTGCTATGGATATGAAGCTGATTACCGCAATTTTATTCTTAGGCGTTCTGTTGGTCAACAGTCGTGGAAAGAAGGGTGAACCGCATGCTTAAGTTGGAACATATTTCAAAAACTTATAATAAAGGAACTGTTAACGAAACAGTTTTATTTGATGATTTTAATTTGCAAATTCAAAGAGGAGATTTTGTTTCTGTAGTAGGAAGTAATGGCTCTGGGAAAACTTCTATTTTGAATATTATTTGTGGCAGTATTCCTCTAGATAGTGGTGATATTTTAATTGAAAATAAAAGTATCGTTAAGTTGAAAGAGTACGAAAGAGCTAAATTTATTGGTCGTGTTTATCAAGACCCAGCTAAAGGCACTTGCCCCTCTATGAATATTCTGCAAAATATGGCAATGGCAGATAATAAAGGTAAACCTTTTGGTTTGACCAGTGGTATTAACAAAAAACGCATTTCTTATTATCAAGAACAGCTTTCTCGTTTGAAATTAGGCTTGGAAGATAAACTGTATGTTAAAGTAGGTGCTTTATCTGGTGGTCAACGCCAGGCAATGGCTTTATTGATGTCTACGATGACACCTTTGGACTTTTTAATTTTGGATGAACATACAGCGGCTCTTGACCCAAAAACCTCGGAAATTATTATGGAATTAACCGATGAATTGGTCAAGGAAAAGCAGTTGACTACTATCATGGTTACGCATAACCTGCGCTTTGCCGTAGAATACGGCAATAGATTGTTGATGATGCACCATGGTAATGCAATTTTAGACCAGCAAGGCGAAGAAAAAGCAAATGTGCGTGTTGAAGATTTATTATCTATTTTCAATGACATCAGTATTGAGTGTGGGAACTAACTCCTATCAAAAACTCCCCTTATGTCCGTTTCAAGTGGCGGCCATAAGGGGAGTTGTCTTATTCAATAGCTTTTAGTCGGAGAAAAGAGGAACGCGTATTTCTTTTCTCTGCTCAAAGGTGGAGATGTGGGTGAAACCTATCTCTTGCAAAATTTGGTGCGTTTCTTTGGCTTTTAAGCTGATATATTTGGTGTGGTGACTATCTGAGCCAACCGTAATGCAACGACCGCCCAAATTATAATATTGACGGATAATATCAGGATGCGGCATACAAATTTGTGAAGTATGGCGAAAGCCAGATGTATTAACTTCGATACCTTTACCATATTTAATAAGCGTTTGGAAAATTTCTGTGACCAGTTCATTGGCTAACCACTGGTCATCTGTTTCATATGGTATTGGGCAATAGCGTTTACAGTAGTCTAAATGACCGAGTACATCAAAATTTTGGAATTCGCGAATATTATTTAAAATAGCTGTATAATAGTTGGTGTAAGCTTCGAGTTTTGTTTTGCCGGCAAAAAATGGCGCACGGCTGACGGCTAGACTATCGACTTCATGGACAGAGCCGATAACAAAATCAAACGGATATTTTTGCAGTAATTGGTCTATTTCTGCAAAATAATGAGGTTCAAGACCTATTTCTACCCCTAGGCGAATAGTTAATTGACTCTGGTGTTTTTCTTGGAAGTATTGAACTACTTCAATATATTGTTCAAGATCACCGATAGTATGATGTGGCTTTGGGGTTGGGTAGGAATAGTCGACATGGTCGGTAACTGCTATTTCATCAATACCCATTTGGCAAGCAGTTTGACAAATATTATTCAGGTCAT
>JAFXJE010000056.1 GCA_017532485.1 Peptococcaceae bacterium
GTCGTGGTCATATTAGTCGCTTGAATGAAGGTAAATGCAGTGCAGGTGCAGGTGCAGTTTACTTAGATATTTTATCTCAGATGGAACGTATTGGCGACCATGCTGTAAATATTGCTAAGTATACCTTAGATTTAGAGGATTAAGCCTATGCTGGAAGAAATGCTGTTGGAACGGATAAAGATTTATCGCAAAAGAGCCCGTTTGTCGCAAAGTGATATGGCGTCATATTTAGGGTATAAAGGAAAAAGCGGCTATAGTAATTTGGAAAATGGGAAAGTAAAAATGACTGTTGAACAGCTGGAACAATTGATAACTATCTTATCTATTCCTCAAGAGGACCTTATTCGCATAATTAATCGTTGTTATCAACCACGAGTGTAAGGGGGAGAAAGAATGAGTATTGTTAATGAGCCTAAATATAAAAACGCTTTGTTGGCAGCTATTCGTGAACAATTAGAACACCGTGCTTTATGGATGTATTTATTATGTGATGAAGCTGCGAAAAAAGGGTTAGCACCGGAAGAATATGCGCCGGAAGCTATTCGCCGCTGTGGTTTATACCAAGGCAGCGGTTTGCGGGCTAAGGCAGGCGGCGGTGATAGTTTAAAAGGTTTGAAAAAAACGTTATTTACCAAACCTGCTCAATTAGTATTTGAAATGAAAATCCAGCGTTGTGATGATGACCATTTGGATATTGATTTTCATTACTGTCCATTGGTTAAAGCTTGGCAAAAACAAGGCTGTACAGATGAAGAAATTCAAAGAATGTGTGACCATGCTATGTGTGGTGACCGTGGAATTTCTGAAAGTTTTGGCTGCAAATTGGAATTGCCGAAAACCATAGCTAAAGGTGACGGAGTTTGTGAAATTCGTTTCGTGCGTAAATAGAGAGAGGTCGGGACAAAAAAGTCCCGACCTCTTTTGCTTATAACCAAAAAGAGTCTCCCCTTGAAGATCAAGGGGAGATACAGAGGGGATTGAAAAATCCTGTGAGGAATCATTTCCCCGTATAAAATACATATTTTTACATAAAGTAATTTTAAAAGAAAGTAAGATAAGCCCAGATGAATACGCCTGGGAAAAGCAGGCAATAACTGATAATGTTAAATTTCATATAATTTTTTTGGGCAATACTTGGGTCTATTTGCTTATTAGCTAACATTCGTAAGGCAACAACTTTGACACCGGCAGAAATAATAATTAAGACATAAGCAAAAAGTAAAAGTGGGTTCACAAAAATCTTCCTTTCCTAATTTTTTATTTTATTATAGCCGATTGATGGCGGAAAGTCTACGGAGAAAACTTATGCTGAATATGACTTTTAGGGTGATTTTGGTTTATATTGTTTTATTATTGGCGATGCGAATGATGGGAAAACGGGAAATTGGCGAGTTGTCCAATACCGATTTCGTTGTAGCCATTGTGGTAGCTGAGCTGGCAACTTTGCCGATTACCAATATGCAGCTGGATTTATTGCATAGTCTTTTACCGATTGTTATTATTACTTTTTTACAATTGGCAGTTTCTTTTCTTTGTCTAAAAAATAATCAGTTTCGCCATTTTGTGTATAGTACTCCTAATGTATTGATAGCCAAAGGGAAAATGCAAATGGGGGAAATGCGAAAAGCACGCTATAATATTGATGATTTGCTGTCGCAGCTGCGTCAAAATGGTGTTTTTGATATTGCGGAGGTAGATTATGCTATTTTGGAAACTTCGGGAGAATTGACAGTTTCTCTTAAACAGCAATACCGACCGGTTACACTAAAAGATTTAAAAATTAAGCCGGAGCAGGAAGTGCGTTCGATGCCGATAACTTTAATTGACGATGGTGAGCTTAATGCAGCAGGGATGGGAGAGGCTGGGATCGACCGAAAGTGGCTACAGGATTATCTGCAAAAAAATAATATAGGTGATATTCGAGAAGTCTTTTTTGCCAGTATGCGTACTGATGGTTCACTATATTTAATGACTAGAGAGGAAGCATTGAAGAGTAATAACCAAATTCATTAAGCAAATATCATGCCGCTTCTGCATATAGATAAAGATAGTGGAGGTGGCATTTATGATTTGGCATTTATTATTGGGACTTTTTATTATTTTAGTGGGTGCAGAATTTTTTACCAACGGGATAGAATGGTTAGGGAAAAAGTTTCATTTGTCAGAAGGGACTGTCGGCAACTTATTGGCTGCTGTAGGGACAGCTTTGCCGGAGTCGATTATACCTATTGTAGCTTTTTGCAGTAACAGCGGGCATGGTGATTTCATTGGAATGGGGGCAATTTTGGGCGCTCCTTTTATGCTGGGGACATTAGCTATGTTTGTTACTGGGCTGGCAGCTTGGGTAATTCCAAGCCGGAGAGAAAAACGCTATTATCTAGATGTAAATGCGCAGCAAATAAACCATGATTTGCGATTTTTTCTTATTATGTATGGTGTAATTATCATTGCCGGCTTATTTCCTGGTGGGTGGCATAAAATATTGGCTTTTGCTTTATTCGGGGCGTATGGCTTTTATGTTTGGCAAACAGTGCATCAGGGACGACAGCTGGAAGAAGAAAATCTTCGACCTTTATATTTGACGGGTCAAAGCAGGCCGAAGGCTTTGTGGATTATTTTACAGTTAGCGTTAAGCTTGGCTGCAATTATCGGGGGTGCACAATTTTTTGTTTCTGGCATTGAACAATTTGCAGCTTTACTGGGACTTAATCCACTGGTAGTAGCTTTGGTTATTGCGCCAATAGCTACCGAATTGCCTGAAAAGTTCAACAGCGTCATTTGGATAGCTCATCAAAAAGATGGTTTAGCTTTAGGCAACATTACAGGAGCCATGGTTTTTCAAAGCACAATTATTCCGGCATTTGGACTTTTGGCTACGGATTGGGTTATGGAAAGTGTGACTATGTTGAGCAGCAGCTGCGTTTTAGCGTCAGTTTTACTCTTACAAGAAACTATTCGTCGGAAAAAATTTGTTGCGTCGGAAGCTTTAATGGTTTGTGGGTTAGGTTATTTAGTATTTTTATTGGCAATACTTTGGAGTATATGGTAAAATATAATTCGCTGATTTTATCATAATTTAAGAACAAAGTAGGAACGTGCTAATGAAAATAAGAAAAAAAGCAAGTACAAACAGTATCTTTCAAGCTGCTGGTATCTTGATGGTTATGATGATGATTTCGCGTGTTTTAGGGTTTGTGCGCGATATTGTATTGACCTCTAATTATGGCTTGAATTATGAAACAGATGCTTATTATGCAGCCTTTGCTATTCCTGATGTCATTTATTTTGCCTTAGTCGGTGGTGCTTTAAGTTCATCCTTTATTCCTGTTTTTAGTGGTTACTTAGCTAAAGAACAAAAAGAAGACAGCGATATTTTAGCGAGCACCATTATTAATTTGGTGGGTTTAGGTTCTTTATTCCTAATTCTTATCGGGATTATTTTTACGCCTGAGTTATTAGGCTTTTTGGTACAGTTTGAAGGAAAAACATTTGAATTAACAGTTTTCTTAACCAGAATTATGTTTATTCAATGTTTCTTCATGTGTTTAACGGGCATTTTCCAAGGTATGCTCCAATGCTACAAGCA
>JAFXJE010000057.1 GCA_017532485.1 Peptococcaceae bacterium
AAGTCAGGCAGTAAAAGTATTTGAAGATATGGGTTATTTTTGTATTGATAATTTGCCGGCACCGTTAATTCCGAAGTTCGCAGAATTGTGCAGTCAAGCGAATGAAAAAGTAGATAAAATAGCTCTGGTTATTGATATTCGCGGCGATTTGTTTTTGAATGATTTGCACAGCAGCTTAGAAGAATTGCTGCGCATGGGTATTCAATACCAAATTTTATTTTTGGAGGCTTCCGATGAAGTACTTATTCAACGCTTCAAGGAAAGTCGGCGCAATCACCCACTTAGTCCACATGGTACTTTAAGTGAAGGCATTAAGCTGGAACGCGAAAAGCTTTCTGAATTAAAGGGACGGGCTCATCGTGTTATTGACACATCGCGTTTAAAAACAAGTCAGCTAAAGGAAGAATTGCGTAATCAATGGTCTGAAAACAATAATGCCCTTTCGGTCAGTGTAATTACTTTTGGCTATAAACATGGTATTCCAATGGATGTAGATTTGTTGATGGATGTGCGCTTTATCCCTAATCCTTATTATATACCGGAATTACGACCATTAACCGGTCGTGACCCAGAGGTGCAGGAATATGTTTTGGACAAGCCGGAAAGTCAGGAGTTTTTGCAAAAATATACAGATTTATTGAAGTTTGTGCTGCCGCATTATATTAAAGAAGGTAAAACTCACTTGACAATAGGGATTGGCTGTACTGGGGGTCAACATCGTTCAGTTGCTTTAGGTATAGCAATTAGTAAGATTTTAAATGAAGAGGGATATTCGGTAAGTGTAAAACATAGAGATAGCTGAGAAGGGGGTTATTACCATAGGCTATCAGGATTATTTGGATTGGCGTTATCCTGGAAAAAGAAGGGATTATGCTCAATGGAAAATGTTGCAGCAAGGTCCGAAAATTGTGGTTATCGGAGGAGGCACCGGACTTTCTGTTTTATTAAAAGGTTTAAAAGAATACAGCAGTAATTTGACAGCAGTAGTATCTGTGGGCGATGACGGAGGAAGTTCTGGTCGTATCAGGGAAGAATTTGGTATGGTGCCAGTGGGCGATATCCGTAACTGTATCGTGGCTTTGTCTGACCAAGAAGATTTGATGGAAGATATTTTTGATTATCGTTTTTCAGCTGGAGAAGGTTTAGACGGTCATAGTTTAGGTAATTTACTTTTGGTAGCCATGTCTTATCTGAAAGGCAGTTTCCAAGATGCCGTATCGGACATTAATCAAGTATTGCGTATCAGAGGTCAGGTGCTGCCCGTATCTGATGAGCCGATTACTTTAATGGCTTATTTGGATGATGGGACAGAGTTAGTGGGGGAAACTACCGTTTCGTCTGCGGAAAAGCCTATTCGTCGTTTAATTATTGCACCGGAAACGGCACAGCCTTTGCCGGAGGTTATCCGAGCAATTCGTGAGGCCGACGCGATTATCTTGGGGCCAGGCAGTCTTTATACCAGTATTATTCCTAACTTATTGGTTGAAGGTGTTGTAGAAGCTATTCAAGCCAGTGAGGCGATGAAATTTTATATTTGCAATGTGATGACTCAAGCTGGTGAAACAGATAATTTTTCTGCTGAGGACCATTTATTTGCTTTGATAGAGCATAGTCAAAAAGATATTATAGATTATATTGTTGTCAATGACCATGATATTATTGACCAAGAAATTTTAGCACGTTATGCCGAAGAAGGTGCTGCGCCAGTTGGTTATCATAAGGATAAATTGGAAAAATTCGGTGTGCAGGTTATAGAAGCGAATTTGTTAAACGAAGAACAAGTTTTACGCCATGATTCTTGTCGTTTGGCAGCAGTTTTAGTTGAGGAGATTATTCGCAAAGCTCCTTTGCGTCAACAATGGCATTGGCGTAAAATTAAAAAGGTAATCAGAGTTAAGTGTAGAGAAAGGTGAAAAAATGTCTTTTTCCAATACTATAAAAAATGAATTGGCACATATTGAAGATAGACCACGCTGTTGCCAAATAGCTGAATTGGCAGCTATTGTGCGTATGGATGGCACTATTTTTATCGGTGGTAAAAATGGGGTCGGCTTGGAATTAACAACAGAAAATGCAGCTGTAGCCAGAAAAAGCTTTAAAATGTTGAAAAGTTTATTTAATGTGCAAACTGAAATTGTTGTGCAGCGCAGAAATAGATTGAAAAAGAATAATGTTTATATTGTGCGTGTACCTGGACAAGAAAAAATCAGTGAACTTTTTGATGTTTTAGGCTTGATGAAAAATGGCTTGATTTACAATCCGGAAATCAGCGAAAAATTAGTGGAAAAAGATTGCTGCAAACGTAGTTATTTGCGTGGTGTATTCTTAGGTTCAGACTCTTTGAGTGACCCGCAGAGCAGTTATCATTTGGAAATTGTAGCCAATAGTGAAGAATATGCACAATCTTTGGTTAATCTTATTGAAACCTTTGGTTTACACCCAAAAATCAGCAGTAGGAAAAATGTTTTGTTAGTTTATTTAAAAGAAAGTGAGCAGATTGTTGACTTTTTGAATATAGTTGAGGCTCATCGTGGTTTATTAGAACTGGAAGAAATTCGTATTGAAAAAGAAATGCGCAATCAGGTTAATCGTTTAGTAAATTGCGAAACAGCTAATATGAACAAAACAGTAGATGCTGC
>JAFXJE010000058.1 GCA_017532485.1 Peptococcaceae bacterium
GGTGGTGAAGATTATCAGTTAGTGGGTACGGTCGCTGCATAAAATTCTTTACTGCTAGCCAAAGTATAAGAACAAAAGATGGGAAAATCTTTGCATTTCGTGGGAACAGTTTGTCCTGGTGAGGGCGTCCATTTTTTGCATGAGGGAAATTGGGTAGCTGCCAAGAGCAGAGGCTTTAATCATTTTGCTGTGGAAAAGCCAGAACAACAAACACTTTTCCATAATGTAGATGAACAACAGCAGTACATTATAACTTTGGAAGAAGAAAATCAACAGTTGTTGGAGATAATTGAGCAACAACGCTGTTTCCGTCATGATTTGAATAATCATTTGAGTTGTATTTCAGGTTTAATTGATGTTGGCGATAATGTTAAAGCTAAAGAATATTTGCAGCATATCGGCAACTTGGGGCGAAGTAAAAAAGCGCATTATTACAGCAGCAGAAATATCCTGAATGTTTTGTTTAATCAAAAAGCTGCTTTGGCAGAGGCTCTTGATATTGATTTTGAAATTTTCGTTGATGAAGTTGATTTAGCTTTTATGGAAGATTATGATGTCTGCACTTTGTTAGGTAATTTGTTTGATAATGGATTGGAAAGTGCACAATTGGTGGAGGATGGCTATCTTACTTTTGATTTACAATTAGACAAGCAAGGCAATGTAGTTTTAGATATGCGTAATTCATGTGCAGAAGGACCACTTATTGTCAATCATCAATTGGTGAGCAGAAAGAAAGATGCTGCCCAACATGGCAAAGGCATGAAAAACATTCAACGAGTAGCAGAAAAATATCATGGTGAATTTACTTATTTCTACCACGAACAAGAAAAAAGTTTTCATACTCATATAATTTTTAAGAAAACCTCATAATTTCTTAACAAGAATATGTTATACTAATACCAGAAGGAGGGGAAATGATTGAAGAAGCGACACATTATTCTGCTTTTGGTATTTTCTATGTTGTTTTTACTGGCTTGTCCATTGGTACAGGCAACAGAATCACAAGCGACAGAAATTATCATGGTTTTAGAAGTTAAAGATGAAGTGGAACCAGGACTGGCAGCCTATCTGGAACGCAATTTAAAGCTGGCTGATGAACGACAGGTGTCAGGCATTATTTTGCTGATGGATACACCTGGTGGCCGAGTAGATGCTGCTCAAGAAATTAAGCGTTTGATTTATGATTGTGATATTCCGGTGACAGTTTTAGTCGAAGACCAAGCCATTTCAGCAGGTGCATATTTGGCTCTTGCCTGTGACAAAATTGCAATGATGCCGGGCAGCACTATTGGAGATGCTGAAATGCGCGTAAATGGTGCGATGGCAGATGAAAAGTATCTGAGTGCTTGGCGAGAAGAATTTGCTGCTTTAGCCGAGGATAAAGGTAGAAATTCAGAAATAGCAAGGGCTTTTGTAGATAGAGATATTGTTATTCCAGAGGTTGTTGAAGCTGGCAAATTGTTGACTTTGACACCAGAACGAGCTTTAGAACTTGGCATAGCAGATTATTTGGTAGAGAATATGGAAGAATTGCTGACAATTCTCGGTTATCAAGATGCGACCTTGCTTTATGGTGAAATAACAGGTGGGGAAAAGCTGACTAGAATGATTACAGGTTCAACAGTAGCACCGATATTGTTGGGTTTGGGTTTGATGTTGATTATTATTGAGTTGCTGTCACCTGGCTTGGGTATTCCAGGTATTGCTGGGGCGGCGTTGTTGATTTTATATTTTGGAGGACATATGATAGCAGGTATGGCGAGCTGGATTGCAGTTTTACTCTTTATTATCGGTTTGATTTTGTGCATTATTGAAATCTTTATGCCGGGAATAGGTATTTTTGCCGTCGGTGGTTTGGGCTGCATAGTTGGAAGCATTTTCTTGACTACTCCGGATACGGCTACAGCAATTAAATATCTTGTAATTGTGTTGCTGGTAATGCTGATTATGGCACCTATTTTATTGAAATTGTTTAGTAAGAGCAAGATGATGGATAAATTATTGGTAAAAGAAACTTTGTCCACGGAAAAGGGTTATACAGCTAGAAAAGAGAAATTAGAAACATATATCGGTCAAGAAGGAACTGCGTTGACAACTTTGCGTCCAGCGGGAACCGTTGAACTGGCAGATGGTGTACGTCTGGATGTAGTGACAAAAGGTGAATTCGTAGCTAAAGGTGAGGCAATTCGAATTGTTGGGGTTGACGGTACCTGGCTGATAGCAGAAAAAGGGAGGTAATTAAAGTTATGTTTGGAATTGGATTTCTGATTACGTTATTTATTGTTGTTGCACTATTGATGGTATTATTCAGTTTTATTCCTGTTGGCTTGTGGATTTCCGCGTTGGCAGCAGGTGTAAAAGTAGGGTTGATTAATTTGATTGGGATGCGTTTACGGCGTGTACCACCTCATAAAATTGTATTGCCATTGATTAAAGCTACTAAAGCTGGTTTGGAAATGGATTTAGCTAAGTTGGAAGCACACTATTTAGCAGGGGGTAATGTAGACCGCGTAGTAGATGCTTTGATTGCAGCAGAACGTGCAGGCATTGAGTTGAACTTCTCTCGTGCGGCGGCTATTGACTTAGCTGGTCGTGATGTAAAAGAAGCGGTAATGGTATCCGTAACACCAAAAGTAATTGAAACACCTGTAATTGCAGCAATGGCTAAAAACGGTATTCAAGTTAAAGCAATTGCCAGAGTAACTGTGCGTGCTAATATTGACCGTTTAGTCGGTGGTGCAGGGGAAGAAACTATTATTGCTCGTGTAGGTGAAGGTATTGTTAGTACAGTAGGTAGTGCAGAAAGTCATAAAGATGTATTGGAAAATCCTGATAACATCTCTAAAACTGTTTTAGCTAAGGGTTTAGACTCCGGTACTGCTTTTGAAATTTTATCTATTGATATTGCCGATGTTGATGTTGGTAAAAATATCGGTGCTGAATTACAGATTGACCAAGCTGAAGCAGATAAAAATATTGCTCAGGCTAAAGCAGAAGAACGCAGAGCCATGGCTGTAGCTTTAGAACAGGAAATGCGTGCTAGAGTACAAGAAATGCAGGCTAAAGTTGTAGAAGCTGAAGCTGAAGTACCAATTGCTATGGCAGATGCTTTGCGTAATGGTAAATTGGGCGTAATGGATTATTATAATTTGTTAAATATTAATGCTGATACATCTATGCGTGACAATATTGCCAAATCTACTAATCCGAATTTAGGCAAAGAATAGGTGGTGATGTCCTGTGGACTTCCTTATTCTTTTGATGATTGTCAGTGCTTTGATGAATAGTGTTAATAAAAGCAATGAAGCCAAGAAAAAACACGCAGAAAAACAAAGCAGGCAGACTCCGATGATGCAGCCACAGCAGAAAAAAGGTTCTACCTTGCTGGAATGGCTTGATGGCTTAGAGGAGTCCGTCACAAAAACGATGAAAGAAATGGAGCAGCCATTTAACGAAAAACAGGTAAAACCTAAGAAAAAAGTTACATCTGCTCCCAAAAAGCAAGTTGTCGAAAAGAAAAAAGCAGCTGTTTTACCACAAACAACATTGTTTGACCAACGGGATGGTAAGCTTAAAAGAGAACGGGAACAAGATCGGGATATGCAGCCAGTGAAACCTAGTGTGCAACCGTTAAAAACTATTTATGAGAACACAGATAATTGTGAGCATCGTATTGAGTTAAATCCAAATATCCAGTATCAAGCTCAACAGCGACAATCGCGTTTGGATCGTAAGCAAATTCAAGTGCAATGTCAGAAACCTGAAGATATTGTTCAAGGGGTAATTTGGGCTGAAATTTTAGGCAAACCGAAAGCGTTGCAGAATATGCAAAGAAGATAAATTGATGAGTAAGAGCTTGAAACTTTTGTTTCAGGCTCTTTTTTGAGTTTTTAGGCATATTTCAAAGAAAATATAGTGAAAATTTTTGCAGGCTGTTGTATAATATAGGGTAGTCTAAATGTGAGGCTGATACTATGAAAAAACAGAAGCGAAAACAAAGAGAAATAAATTCGTATGCCTTGGTGAAATTCTTTTTAGGTGTTGCAGTTGTTTGGTTTATAGGTAATGGTTTATTAAGTATGCTCACTAATAAAGCTATCCAAACTCAAACATTGGCTTATCAAATAGATGAAAAGATAATTGCTACTTATTGTGTACTTGATATGTCCGAGATCTTGTTGCCTTCTTTAGAAACGGGACAAGCAACAAAACTGCTGTCGGAGGGTGACCGTGTTAGAAGTGGTAATGCCGTTTATCAAGTTAATGATAAAACCATTTATGCACCTGTTGCCGGATTAGTTTCTTATAAGATTGATGGTTATGAGCAAATTAACGATTTGGTGGAGTTTTTGCAGTCTGATTTAGACAAGCAATATGAAGAACAAGAAAGACAGAAAAAAGAAAAAAATGAGACTGTAGTTCAAGATCAAATTTATAGTAAAATAATCAATAGTTTTGATAATGTAACAATGTGCGTTGTTTGTCCTGTGTCGCCGTATATTAATGGATTGAAAAAAGGCGATACTTTGAAATTCCGCCTCTTGGATAATGGTTTGGAATTGTCGGGCAAAATTATTGAGACAGTGGCTGTTTCCGACTATGAAAAAGGTTTGCGTGTTGATTTAGGATGTCCACGCCAGGAGGTTTTTGCTCAACGCATTTACAAAACAGAGGTTTTTTATGACCAAAGAAAAGTAATTGCGATACCGGAAAAAGCGTTGGTTCAGCAAAATGGTGAAGACGGAGTCTATACCTTGCGCAAAGGTTTTGTTTTTTGGAAACCAGTTATTGTTGTTACAGAACGTCCTGAAACCAAGCAGTTAATAGTTAATGGAATTGAAGCCGGTGAAACTATTGTTACTACGCCACATTTAGTAAGTGAGGGCGAAAATATAAAATATTAAAGGATTTGAAAAAATGACTATTGAAGAAAATATCAAAAAAATATTGGCTGATGTGGAAAATGCCAAATTGCACAGTCCAAATCCCGAAGCTTCTGTACAGTTGGTGGCTGTGACGAAGACTAGAACACCGGAAGAGTTAAATCAAGTGTTGGCTGCTGGACAAAATGTATTGGGAGAAAATCGTGTCCAGGAATTAATGGATAAATATGAGGCAGTTCAAGAAGGTGCAGAATGGCATATTATTGGACATTTGCAGCGAAATAAGGTAAAATATATTGCAGATAAAGTAACTTTGATTCATTCTTTGGAAAGTTTAAGTTTGGCAGAGGAAATTAACCAGCGAATGTTGGCTTTGGGAAAAACCATGGATTGCTTGGTTCAGGTAAATATAGCCGATGAAGAAAGTAAATTTGGTTTGTCGAAAGAAGAGGTAATTCCTTTCTTGGAAGAAGTGCGAACAATGCCTGGATTGAAAATTAAAGGTCTCATGAATATAGCGCCATTTTTTGAAGATGCAGAAGATGTACGACCTATTTTTCGTGAAATGTATCAATTATTTCAAGAAATCAAATCATTAAATTTACCTAATGTTGAAATGGAAATTTTATCTATGGGTATGAGTCATGATTATCGAATTGCTGTTGAGGAAGGGGCAACGATGATTCGAGTGGGAAGATTTATTTTTCAATAAATAATAAAATGATAGGAGGATATGAAGATGGGTATATTAGACAATTTTATGGTGGCACTTGGTTTTGCTGATAGAGTAGAAGATGATGTAGAGGAAGAAGTAAAAGAGGAAAAAAATGTTGTGCCAATGCCAAAGCAAGAACCTAAAGCTAGTTTGTCTTCTCGTGCTGCAGGCAATGTAGTTTCTTTTAATCATCCAAAAGAAACAGGTCGCAGTGTATCTGTAGGTGGCGAAAATGCACGAGTTGTTTTGGTAGAACCACAAAAGTTTGATGAAGCACAGGGGATTGCAGATAGTTTGTTAAGTCATAAAGCTGTTGTGATTAATATTGAGTCTTGCAATGCTGATATTGCAGCCAAATTGATTGATTTTATCGGTGGTGTTGTTTATGCCATCGATGGTTCTATCCAAAAAGTAAGCCAAGGTATTGTGTTGGCTGCACCAGCTAATATCGACATTGCCAGTGAATTAAAACATAATATCGAAACTAATGGTGATGAAGAAATTTTTGCTTGGGTAACTCGTTATAATCACAGAGGTGATTTTTAATGTATAAAATAGGCTTTATCGGTGCGGGAGCAATGGCAGAAGCGATTGTTACGGGACTTTTGGCTAATCACTTGTGTAGTGCTGATGAGATTATTATGTCCAATAGAAGTCAGGAAAAGTTGAAACTTTTGGCTGATGCAAAAGGAATTATTGCGGCTAAAGACAATCAAGAAGTTTTGCAGACAGCAGAAGTGATAGTTCTAGCCGTTAAGCCACAACAATATCAAGAAATTAAAAGCAAATTGGCAGGTTTGCTGAAAGAAAAGCAGGCTGTGGTTTCGATTATGGCAGGAATTACCTTGGCTGATTTGCAAGAGTGTTTCGGCGATCTTCCTATTTTCAGAGCTATGCCGAATACGCCTGCTAAGATTGGTTGTGGGATGACAGGTTTGGCAGATAATGGCTTAGCTACAAAAGAACAGAAAAATTTTGTAGCTAGCATTTTTAGTTCTGTAGGACAAGTGTTGGAAATAGCAGAAAGTAACATGGATGCTTTAGGTGCGTTAAGTGGTAGTGGACCTGCTTATTGTTATGAGTTGTTGGAAGCCATGGCAGATGGTGGCGTGATGTTGGGTTTACCACGAGCTGCTGCTTACCAGTTGGCTGCGCAAACAATGCTGGGTTCCGCGCAAATGCTTTTACAGACTGGAGAACATCCAGGAGTATTAAAAGACCAGGTAACAAGTCCGGGTGGTACAACTATTCGTGGATTGAAGGTTATGGAAAAAGCTGGAGTGCGTGGAATTATGATGGAAACGATTGAGCAAGCGTATCTTCAGACGAAACAGTTAGGAGCGAAAAAGTAAATGGTTTATATGTTTATTAACTTTGCAGTGGAAGTCATGGTCTTCTTGATTTTCATTCGCTGTTTTTTATCTTTTATTCCACATAACCCATATAATCAAATATGGCGTTTTGTTTATGATGCTACAAATCCTCTTTTGGAGGTTTGTGCCAGAGTGTTGCCGGATAGCTTAAAATATCCTGTCGATTTCACTCCGATGGTTGCTTTGTTGCTTTTACAAATGATCATTTATCCCGTTTTGATGTGGATAGTAGGTATTATTTTTTAAGTGGGTGAATTAAGTGCAGCAATTGACCCTTGAAGAAAAGCAATTTTGCAGCAGATTGGAAGATTTGTTAGAGCGAGTAGAAAAACGTTACCAAGAGGAAGCAACAGATTTTTTAACTCCTGCTTTGCAGCGCGTGGCGCAAGATTTTTTACAAGAAAGACGCATACACAATTATTTCTTTGCTGGTGGTTATGACGAAGCAGAACGTAAAAGATTGGTGATTTATCCTGATTTTGGCGAAGCTGATGAAACGATGGCAGATATTGTTTTAATTCGCTTGGAAGGCAACTTCAAATTTGTGCAAGTAAATCATCGCGATTTTTTAGGTGCTTTAATGAGCTTGGGGATAAAGCGGGAAAAATTTGGAGATTTATTAGTTGATGAACAAGGGTGTTATTTACTGGCAACAAAAGAAATAGTACCGTACATTCAGCAGAATTGTCCACGCGTCAAGCATGTGCCTTTAACAGCTCAGATTATTGATATTCAAAAATGGATACCACCAAAACAGGAAGTAAAAGAAATACATATCATGGTCGCTTCTTTGCGTATTGATACCATTTTAGCACATGGATTTGGTTTCTCGCGTACCAAAGCTATTGAAATGATTCAAAGTGGAAAGGTACAGGTAAATTATCTGGAAATTAAGGATAATGATTTTATTTGTCACGAACAAGATTTAATATCTTGTCGTGGTAAAGGCAAATTGAAAGTAGTGCAGTTTAATGGAGAAACAAAAAAAGGTAAAGAAAAAGTTATCTTGTGGAAATATATATAGTTTGGGAGGTATATTATGCTAAAACCAATGGATATTCACAACAAGGAATTTAAAAAATCAGTTAGAGGTTATGACGCTGAAGAGGTTGACCAATTTTTAGATGAAATTATTATTGATTTTGAAAAAATGCAGCGTGAATTGGAATTATTGCGTAACCAGCTGAACAATTACAGTGAAAATATGAATTCCTATCGCGATAAAGAGACTGCTTTAAATAATGCGTTAGTTTCTGCGCAACACTTTGCAGACCAAATGCGAAGAGAGGCAGAGGATAAAGCCAGCAGAATTATTTTTGAAGCAGAAGAACAAGCTAAAGAAATTATTGGTAATATTGAAAAGAAACATCGTCTTTTACAAGCTGATTATGCTGCGTTAAGCAATCGTTATCATGAAACAAAGGAAACTTTGCGTGATTATTTTGAGCATCAAATTCAAATGTTGGATAAAAACGAACCTGTTTTTATCAAGCATGAGCCAATAGTTGCAGAAGTTACTGTGGAAGAGCCTGTAAAAGAGGATGTTCCTGTTGTTGAAGAAGTGGAAGAACGTCAAGAAGATACTGTTTTTCAAACACCATTTCGTAGTGAACGCAAAAATGGTACCAATATTACAGCTACCTATTTTGCTAGAAGTGTAAATAAAACTACAGCGCCTGCTCATACAGTAGGTTTATTGTCTAGTTTGGAAAATGCTGTGGATAATGATGAAACAAGAATTAATAGCACTTTGAAAGAAGATTTGGAAACACATTTGCAAGATAGTGAAACTACAGAAGAAAGATTATAATTGAACATAAATATATTTTGAGGTGAAGAAAGAAAATGGAAAATGTTGATTATGGCAAGACTTTAAATTTACCACAAACAGAATTTCCAATGCGTGGTAATTTACCAAACAAAGAACCTGAAACATTAGCTTTTTGGGATGAAATTGATATTTATCATAAAGTAGCAGAAAAAAATGCTGGTGCGCCAAAATTTATTTTACATGATGGTCCTCCATACGCTAATGGTGATATTCATTTAGGTCATGCTTTAAATAAAGTTTTAAAAGATATGATTGTTAAGCACCGTACTCAAATCGGTTATGATGCACCTTATGTTCCTGGTTGGGATACGCATGGTTTACCTATTGAATTAAAGGCAATCAAAGCATTGGGCTTAGACCATCATGGTGTAGATAAAGTGGCTTTCCGTCAAGCTTGTGCTAATTTTGCTTTGGATGCCGTAGAAAATCAGAAAAAACAATTTCGCCGTTTAGGTGTGCGTGGTGATTGGGATAATGTATATGTTACTTTAGACCCTAAATTTGAAGCAGAACAAATCGGTGTTTTTGGTGCAATGGCGAATAAGGGCTACATTTATAAAGGATTAAAACCTGTTCACTGGTGCAGCGATTGCGAAACAGCTTTAGCTGAAGCAGAAATTGAATATGCTGAGAAAAAATCTCCATCTATCTATGTAAAATTCCCTGTTAAAGATGCTAAAGGTAAATTTGCTATAGAAGATGCTTATGTTGTAATTTGGACAACTACCCCTTGGACATTGCCTGGCAATGTGGCAATTTCCATTCATCCTGAATATAAATATCAATTAGTACAATTTGGTACTGATAAATATATTGTTGCCAAAGAAATGTTAAACAGCGTTATTGCTGATTGTGAATTGCCAGAAGAATACACAGTCTTGGGTGAATGGGCTGGTTCTGAACTGGAAGGTCTGACTTGTCAGCATCCATTTTTAGATAGAGAGTCTTTAGTCATTCTTGGTGAACATGTTACTTTAGATGCAGGTAGTGGTTGCGTTCATACTGCTCCTGGTCATGGTATGGAAGACTTTGTGGTAGCTGGTAAATACAATTTACCAATTATTTCTCCTGTAGATGATTTTGGTAAAATGACCGAAGGTGCAGGTCAATTTGCAGGCTTAAAAATTGATGATGCTAATAAAGCAATCGTTAAATATTTGGAAGAAGAAAAGTATTTATTGAAATTAAAATTCATCAAACACCAATATCCACATTGCTGGCGCTGTAAACAGCCAACAATTTTCCGTGCTACAGAGCAGTGGTTTGCTTCTGTAGATGGTTTCCGCAAAGAAGCTTTAGAAGAAATTGATAAAGTTAAATTCTTCCCAGCTTGGGGCCATGACCGTATTTACAGTATGATTGCTGAACGTGGTGACTGGTGTATCTCTCGTCAACGTACTTGGGGTGTACCAATTCCTATTTTCTATTGCACTGACTGTGGTGAACCAATTGTTAATGAAGAAACAATCAGCCATATTCAAAATTTAGTTAGAGAACATGGTACAGATATTTGGTTTGCAAAGACAGCTGAAGAATTGGTGCCTGCAGGTTTGACCTGTCCAAAATGTGGGGCACAAAGCTTTAGAAAAGAAACAGATATCATGGATGTTTGGTTTGATTCTGGTTCCACTCATAAAGGTGTGTTGGGTGTTCGTCCTGAATTATCAGCACCAGCAGATTTTTATTTGGAAGGTAGTGACCAACATAGAGGCTGGTTTAACTCTTCCTTGTTGACTTCCGTAGCTGTAGATGGTCGTGCACCATATAAATCTTTGTTGACACACGGCTTCTTAGTAGATGAGCAAGGCAGAAAAATGAGTAAGTCCTTAGGTAACGGTGTAGACCCATTAGATGTAGTTAAGGATATGGGTGCTGATATTCTGCGCTTGTGGGTATCTTCTGCAGATTATCGTAACGATATTGCTGTTTCTCAAGGTATTTTGAAACAGGTAAGTGAAGCTTATCGTAAAGTTAGAAATACATTCCGTTATTTATTAGGTAATATTTTTGACTTTGATTATGCAAAAAATGCAGTAGCTTTAAATGATATGGAAGAATTAGACCGTTGGATTTTAATGAAACTGCATAAATTACTGGAAAAAGTAAATAAAGCTTACGAAGAATGTGAATTCCATGTAGTTTATCATGCTGTTCATAATTTCTGTAATGTTGATTTAAGTGCTTATTATGTAGATATGGTGAAAGATCGCTTGTACTGTGAATTGCCAGACAGTCATGGTCGCCGTTCTTGCCAAACAGCTTTATATGAAATTTGTATAGCTTTGGCTCAAATTTTGGCACCAATTTTATCATTCACTACTGAAGAAGTTTGGAAATATCTGCCTAAAGAAGATAAAGAAATCAGTATCCAACTTTCTGGCTGGCCAACTGTAAATCCTGAGGCTATTGACGAAGAATTGGAACAAAAATGGAATAAATTATTAGCTGTTCGTAGTGAAGTAACTAAGAAATTAGAAGAAAAACGTGCAGCAAAAGAAATCGGTAAAGCATTAGATGCACAGGTATTATTATATGCCGAAGGTGAAACTTTAGCATTATTACAAGAAAGTGCAGACTTATTAGCAACAATCTTTATCGTTTCTCAAGTAAAAGTTGCAGATATGTCCGAAGCTCCTGCAGAAGCATTTGTTTCTGAAGAGGTTGCTGGTTTAGCTGTAATGATTGCTCCTGCAGCAGGTGAAGTATGTACACGTTGCTGGATTCATGATGAAGAATTAGATGAAAATGGCTTGTGCAAACGTTGTGCTGCTGTAATGGCTCAAAAATAAGGATTTAATTAAAAAGCTTAGGACTAAAAAAATAGTCCTAAGCTTTTTGTTTACTATTTACATAAAATCCAAATATTGAGCATTATTACCCCATTGCCAATAACCTTTTGGTGCAGCTAACCAAAAATGGGCTTTGGCAATACCTAAATCCATTTCTTGATAGTTAGAAAGGCTAGGAACAGCGGCGGTAATGGTGTGATTGAGTTGATAAGTAATATGTGTAGATTTATGGTTCATTGCTGACGGTGCTCGATATACTGCTTCTAAGCATGAGAAAAACCACATTGGAGGCTGTACTTCGACTGTATACATATTATCGGCATCTTTATGCCGTAAATGGGAACCGCGCATAATTAACTGTTCCCGCAAAGATTGTTCTTCGGGTACATAACCGATAGTGATGACCGCAAATAATTGTTCATCAGCTGCGATTTGACAATTACAGCGTTTTTGGTCATAGGTAGCACCGATCCAACAAGTACCTAAACCAAGCTGTGTTGCCTCCAAAATCAAAAGTTCACCAAAAAAGCCTAATTTTTCTTGGATATTGGGATGATTTTTTTTACCAACTAGAGCCAAATAATGTTGGACACCGGTAAAAAAACCATAACTTTTCCGTAAACCTTGAAAAGCGTCTGGTTGATCTAAAATAAGTTGAATATGAAATTCGTTTGCTTGATTATAGCGTTCAACTGATGTAGAGAGCTGGTCAATGATTTCCGGCGATAAAGGCTGTGGAAGATATTTTCTTCGCGAACAGCGTTTAGCGATGGCATCATAGAGTTGTCGTTTATCCATTGTAATCACTCCTAATGAAAATCATTCTAAGTTTACTTTACGCTAAAACTTTTATTTTGACAAGACTGTATAAAAGAAAAAGCTGTGGACATACTACGAGTGTAGGCAAGAAAAAGTTATCTTTATTTAGGAGGTAAAAGAAATGAATCAGACTATTAAATGTACAGTGCAGCAATGTAAACACCATAGCCATGGTAAAGATGTTTGTTCCTTGGCAGAAATTTTGGTGGGTACTCATGAATCCAACCCAACAAACTCTCAATGTACAGACTGTAAATCCTTTGCTGTAAAATAAGGCTGCCAGTCAACCAGTGAAAACATTCCTATCTCTAAAGGGTAGGAATGTTTTTTGCTTTTAGGGAATAAACATTTTGAAAAGAAGTGTAGATTGTGTTTATTGGCGAAATATTATATAATGTGATGGTATAGGATTAAAATCAGGGGGAAATGTAGATGTATAGTATCGGGATTGACGTTGGTTCAACGACGATAAAATGTGTGGTTTTAGATGAAAACAAACAGGTAATTTATAAATCTTATCATCGTCACCTGGCTTTGATTAAAGAAAAAATAGCAGAATTAATTACTCAAGTAAAAGCTATTTTTCCTAATGAAGAACAATGGCGTGTTTCTATTACTGGTTCGGCTTCTTTAGGTGTAGCTGAAAAGTTTCAAATTCCTTTTGTTCAAGAGGTAATTGCTTTACAGATAGCTGTAGAAGAATATCCAGAAGTCATAGATGTAGTTATTGAGCTTGGTGGGGAAGATGCGAAAATATTATTCTTAACTAATGGCGTAGAATTGCGCATGAATGGTACTTGTGCCGGTGGTACAGGGGCATTTATTGATCAAATGGCAGTTTTACTTGATGTTACGCCGGATGAAATGGATTTATTGGCTCTTAAGGCACAGCGAATTTATCCGATTGCTTCGCGTTGTGGCGTTTTTGCCAAGACTGATGTGCAGCCACTTTTAAATCAAGGTGCCTTGAAGGAAGATGTGGCAGCCAGTATTTTTCATGCTGTAGTTAATCAAACGATTGGTGGATTGGCTCAAGGGCGTGAGTTAAAAGGAAAGATTATGTTTTTAGGTGGTCCTTTGACCTTTTTACAAGGATTGCAGAAAAGCTTTAAAGATGTATTGGAATTGGACGAATCAACAGGTATATTCCCTGAAAATGCACAATATTATGTTGCGTATGGGGCTGCGTTATATGCGGCAAATGAACAAGCTCTGGATATTAATGAATTAGAACAGCGCTTGCTGCAGGAAGAGGAATTAAAACAATATGCCAGCACTTTACAGCCTTTGTTTAAAAATCAGCAGGAATATACTGATTTTCAGCAAAGACATGCCCAAGCTGATGTAGTGCGTGGCAGTTTGGAAAATTACGAAAAATCTGTCTACTTGGGTATTGATGCTGGTTCGACTACAGTAAAGGTTGTTTTAATTGGGCAAGATGATGAATTGCTCTATACCCATTATGCGATGAGTAATGGTAAACCAGTAGATATAGTGCGTCAATGCTTGCAAGAAATATATCAACTTAACCCGAAATTGAAAATAGCAGGAGCTGCTGCTACTGGCTATGGTGAAGAACTTGTTAAAAATGCGTTTAAATTGGATTATGGTCTAGTTGAGACAGTAGCCCATTTGACAGCAGCACAAAAATTTATGCCTGATGTTGATTTTATCGTAGACATCGGCGGACAAGACATGAAGTGTTTTAAAATTCGTCATGGTGCAATTGATACTATATTCCTCAATGAAGCTTGTTCTTCCGGTTGTGGTTCATTTATTTCCACTTTTGCGATGGCTTTGGGCTATTCTGTAGAAGAATTTGCTCAAAAGGGTCTTTTTGCTCAAGCTCCAGTAGATTTAGGATCTAGATGTACTGTATTTATGAATTCTTCAGTAAAACAGGCACAAAAAGAAGGGGCTAGTATCGAAGATATTTCTGCGGGTTTATCTGTAAGCGTAGTTAAGAATGCTTTGTACAAAGTAATTCGTGCCAGTAGCAAAGAAAGTTTGGGAGGCAAAATTATTGTCCAAGGTGGAACATTCTTAAATGATGCTATATTGCGTGCTTTTGAGCAGGAGGTACAAGGTGAGGTTGTTCGTCCTGTTATCGCTGGATTAATGGGTGCTTATGGTGCGGCCTTATATATTAAGGGGTTGTGCTTAGAAAAGTCGACAGTGCTTTCAGTGGAGGAATTAAAGGATTTCCATCATGAAGCCAGTGAACGGATTTGTCAGTTGTGTGGTAATCATTGTCGATTAACTGTTAATACTTTTCAGCATGAGAGAGAATTGATTGCCGGTAATCGTTGTGAACGCCCAGTGCAACAAGGCAAAGAGGGAAAATTGGATATTCCGTATAATGCTTATTTGTATAAACGCAAACAAATTTTGCTTAGAAAATCAAATAAAGGTAAACGTGGAAAAATTGGTTTGCCATTGGGTTTAAATATGTACGAGAATTATCATTTTTGGCATCCACTTTTCACTGAACTTGGTTATGAGGTAGTCCATTCTCCATTTGGAAGTCGTGATTTGTTTTTAGGTGGGCAATCAACAATTCCATCGGATACTATTTGTTATCCTGCGAAGTTGATGCATGGTCATGTAATTAATTTGATGGAAAAACAAAATGTCGATAAGATTTTTTATCCATGCATGAGTTACAATATTGACGAAAATATTAGTAATAATCATTATAATTGCCCTGTTGTAGCATATTATCCTGAAGTTTTGGCAGCTAATATGCAAAGTTTGCAAAAAGTGAAATTTTTCCGTGAACATTTGGGTATTCACGAGCCTAAAGCTTTTGTGCAAAGAATGAGCAGGATGTTCAAAGAGGAACGTGTCAGCAAACGCGAAATTAAAAAAGCAGCTGACATAGCTTATCAAGAACAAGCTCGCGAAATGGAAAAATTAAAAGCGTATGGTCGTGAAGCGATTGCTTTTGCCAGAGAACATAAAGTACCGATTATTGTTTTGGCAGGTCGCCCATATCATGTGGACCCAGAAATTAATCACGGCATCGACCAATTGATTACCAGTTATGGGGCAGTGGTGATTTCCGAAGATTGCTTACCACTAGCAGAAGATAAATTGCAGGTTAAGGTGCTTAATCAATGGACATACCACGCACGTCTTTACAATGCAGCTCAATATATTTGCACACAGCCGGATATGTATTTGATCCAGTTAGTGTCTTTCGGTTGTGGCTTAGATGCTGTAACAACTGATGAAGTAAGAGATATTTTAGAGCAAAATAACCAAATTTATACTCAAATTAAAATTGATGAAATCAATAATTTAGGTGCAGTAAAAATTCGTTTGCGGAGTTTATTTGCAGCTATTGAGCAAAGAAATTCGCAAAAATAAAGGTGGCGAGATAATTGGCTGAATTAAAATATGATGAAACAGGACGGTTGCTTTTTACCGAAGAAATGAAAGAAGAATATACCATTTTAGTGCCAACTATGTTGCCTATTCACTTTTCAATGTTGGTTTCTATCTTTCAGCATGAAGGGTATAAAGTAAAATTGCTGGATACGCAAAACAGCAATATAGTTCAATTAGGTTTGAAATATTGTCACAATGATATTTGTTATCCTGCGCAATTATCCATTGGTCAGTTGATGGATGCGGTAGAAAGTGGCGAGTTTGATGTGCATAAAGTTGCTCTGTTGATGACGCAAACAGGTGGGGGCTGTCGGGCTTCCAACTATGTCAGTTTATTGCGCAAAGCCTTGAAAAGAGCAGATATGGAGTTTATTCCTGTTGTGTCCTTAAATTTTAGCAATTTGGAAAAAAATCCTGGTTTTGTAATCACGCCAAGTATGATTTATAAAATGGCGAATGCTATTATTTACGGCGATTTATTAATGTGCTTGCATAATCAGACTGTTCCGTATGAAATAGAAGCAGGCAGTTCACAAAAATTGGTGGATAAGTTTGCGGCAGAATTGAATGAAGATTTTTATCATAATAAAAGTATGGGGCCAAAAGCTATTCGCCGTAAAATGAAAGAAATCGTTAAAGCTTTTGCCGAGTTGCCAGTAACGGAAAAAAATAAAGTTAGAGTTGGGATTGTCGGTGAAATTTATGTTAAGTTTTCGCCATTAGGCAATAATAATTTAGAAGCATTTTTATTAAAGGAAAATGCCGAGCCAGTAGTGCCAGGTTTATTAGACTTTATCCTTTATACTGCTGATACAGGTATTGAAGACCAAAAACTTTATGGTGGTTCTATGGTCAGACCTATAGTAAGTAAGATTTTAATTGATATTTTTGCCAAAATTCAGAAAGATATGATTGATACAATTAAAGAGGTAGAAGGCTTTCATGCTCCGTCGACATTTAAAGAAACTAAAAATGCCGTTAAAGGTGTCTTGGATTATGGTGTGAAAATGGGTGAAGGCTGGCTCTTAACAGCAGAAATGTTGGCCTTAATTGATGAAGGTGTCAATAATATTGTTTGTACGCAGCCGTTTGGTTGTTTGCCTAACCATATTTGTGGGCGTGGTATGATGCGCCGTCTGAAAGAATTGCATCCAGAAGCTAATATCGTAGCGATTGACTATGATGCCGGGGCAACGCAGGTAAATCAGGAAAATCGCTTGAAGTTAATGCTGTCTACAGCACGCAGAAATTTGCAATAGGGGAGAAAAAACAGATGGAAAAAGAAAAAATCTATGCGGCAATTGACCATACGGTATTAAAGCAAACTACTACTTGGCAAGATGTTGTACGTTTGTGTGACCAAGCAATTGCTGGAGGCGCTGCATCTGTTTGTATTCCACCTAGCTATGTAGCTAGAGCAAAAGAATATGTAGCAGATAAAATGGCAGTGTGTACAGTAATTGGTTTTCCTAACGGTTATCAGACTACTTTAGTTAAATTGGTCGAAACCAAAGAAGCTCTTAGTGCTGGTGCTGATGAAATTGATGTGGTAGTCAACTTAGGTGACATTAAAAATGGTGATTGGGATCTAGTTCAACAAGAATTAACAGCCTTGAAAAAGGCTTGTGGTAAGAAAGTGTTGAAAGTCATCATTGAATGTTGCTATTTGACCGAAGAAGAAAAAATCAAAATGTGTGAAATCATTACTGCTTTGGGTATTGATTATATCAAGACCAGTACCGGTTTTGGTTCCGGTGGTGCAACGATTGAAGATATAGAGTTGTTTAAGCAGCATATTGGACCAGAGGTGAAAATTAAAGCAGCTGGTGGTATCCGTGATTTAGCTGCTGCTGAACAATATCTTAACCTAGGCGTAAGCCGTATCGGCAGTAGTAATATTTTAAATCATTAAGAATGATAAGGCTTACTTGTTCTCAAAAAGGATAAGTAAGCCTTGTTTGTCGAAAAACAAAGATGTACAAAATATTCCAAATAATATATACTATAAATAGCGACAATCCTAATTTTCATCATACTCCGTCGTTTGAAACTATTTATCTACATTTTAAAGAAAGGGAGTTGATGAAAATTGGAAACCTTTGCGGAACAAAAGGAGTTTGTGGCAAAGCTCAATCTTATCGAAGATGAGTTTTTCAGCAAAGTTGCTGAAGATTTGGAAGCTTGTGAAGAAATCATCCGTATCATTCTGCAAAAACCGGACTTAAAGCTGATAGATAATCAGCCTCAACGAGTACTGCGGAATATTGACAAGCGTGCAGTAACGCTGGATTTACTTTGCGAAGATGCTAATGGCAACAAATTTAATGTCGAGGTACAAAAGTCAGACTGTACAGACCATCAAAAGCGAATGAGGTATAATGTGTCTAATATAGATACGTCTTTCGTAGAAAAGGGAATTCCGTTTGATAAAGTGCCTGATATCTATGCTATTATGATTTCAGCATTTGACCCGTTTAAAGGCAACCACACAACATATCACATTCACAGAACAATTGCAGAACTTAACAAAAAAACAGACAACGGCATCCATGAAATATATGTAAACACAGCAGTAGATGATGGTACAGATATTTCGGAGCTGATGCAATATTTTTTGGACAGTAAAGCCGAAATCAATCCGAAATTTGAGAAATTAAGCAAACGTGTGGTATACTATAAAGAAACAAACAAGGGGGTAGACAATATGTCCAGTGTGTTTGAGGAGTATGCTGAAAAATATGCTGAAAAATATGTGGAAAAAGCGAAAGAAGAAAAGGATTATACTACTGCAATCAATATGCTGAAAGAAAATGCATCTATTGAGTTTATTGCGAAAGTAATACCTACTCTTTCACTAGAAAAGATCAAAGAACTCAAGGAAAATTTGGAAAAAGAATAAATTTAGGAAAGCGATTGAGATAATGAGGAGTCTCAATCGCTTTTTTCTTGTTGAAAATTGTTAGGCAATTCGTATAAGATTGGAGCAGAATGTTTTGCTTGACAATATCGTTCTATTTGGATAGAATGAAAATGTAGAATTCTATTGCAATAGAATGAAATAAGGAGAGCTCTTTATGAATCAACCATTAAAAGAAACAAGTGAATTAAAAACAGAAATGAAATTATATGACAGTGAACTGAAAATTATGGAATATTTGTGGCAGTGTACTAATGCGATGCAACAAGTTTCTGCAAAGGATGTTGCGGCTGAAATGGCTCGTACTGTCGGATGGAGTAAAACCACCACCTATACTGTATTGAAAAAATGCGTGGAAAAAGGTGCTGTAGAGCGTCAGGAACCTGGTTTTGTATGCACTCCGTTGGTAAGTATGGAACAAGTGCAGGAGTATGAAACACGAGAACTCATCAACAAAATGTACCAAGGCTCGGCAGATTTATTAGTAGCTTCGCTTATTGGTCAGCAGAAGCTTTCCGGTGATGAAATTACTAGATTAAAGGCGTTGGTGAGTCAGCTAGAGGGATAAAGCAGCGAGGGAGAAAAATGAGATTATTACAGATGAGTGTTATGGGTTCTGTGCTGATTGTTTTGACCATGCTTTTGCGTCGCTTAGTGGGAGATAAACTTCCGCCAGGATGCTATCTAGTGTTGTGGTCACTGGCTGGAGTGCGTTTGTTATTGCCTGTAATGATTGCTTCGCCGTTTAGTGTGTATCAGCTTTTGCAGAAGACGGACAGCAATGATGTGACAGTATTCTATGAACCTATGATACCGGATAGGTTGCAGGAAATGCATACGGTAGTGCAGCCTATAATGAAAGAATTATTATTTCCAAATATTTTAACTATCCTTTGGTTTTGTGGAGTGATTGTATGTTTTGGCGTGATAGCTATGAAACACTGGCGCAATCGTGTAGCATATACTGCGTCACTACCTGTGGAAAATGATTTTATATTAAACTGGAGACGATACCATAAGCTATATCGCAAATATCAAATTTGTATTTGTCAGCAGATTATAACACCACTTACTTATGGTGTTATTAGACCTGTGATTTTGCTTCCTGCTAATCAAAGTATGAGTAATGAAGATCTGCATATGGTACTGCTACATGAATGGAATCATATTCGCCATTTTGATATATTGTGGCAATGGATATTGGTCATTATTTGTAGTATCCATTGGTTTAATCCACTAGTATGGATGATGTTTGTATTATGTCGTCAGGATATCGAGCTATTTTGCGACCAAGCGACTGTCAAATTTATGGAGGCAAAGGAACGCAGTGCCTATGCCTATTTGTTGCTGCGTCAAGCCGATACTTGCCGAGAAGTATCTCTTTTCAGTCATTTCTGTTTTACTGGGTATCATAAAATGGAAGAGAGGATTAAATTGATTATGAAGCAGAAACCTTTTAGTAGAAAAATATTGTTTATCACCACTGGGCTATTGTGTGTTGGTGTATTATGCTTTGGCACTACCGCTATGGGTGAGGTGAATAGTGACATCAATATTGAAATTGCCCAGCAGAACGAAGGGACAAAAATGGTATGGCCGATACAGTCAAATGAAGCAGTGCTTACTTTGCGGTACGGAGAACATATTCATCCGATTAGCAAAGAAATCATGAAGGTGGAGCATATTTGCATTGGTGGCGTTGAGAAAGGTACAGATATTATTGCCTCAGGTTCTGGTGTAGTAAAAGAAACTGGATTTGATACAGTATTAGGGAATTATGTTGTGCTACAGTATGAAAAAAATGTGATGCTTCGTTACTGGCATTGTGAAGAAGTGTTGGTAACGGAAGGTAAACATGTTGATGTGTATGATAAAATTGCCACCGTTGGTCAGACTGGTGACGCTACGGGTCCATGTCTAAGCATTGCTATGTACCAGAATGGCGAAGCAGTAGACCCTATGCTATATATGGATAATGCAGTGATGAAGGAATAACATAGTGATAATCAAGATAATAAGCCATGTATCCAAGGATGAAGGATACATGGCTTTGTCATTGATATATCTTTATTTCACATATTTTAAGACATGCTGGGCTGTTAGGCGGAGCTGGATGGGGCTGCGGTTGAGTCCTACGAGGTGGTCAAAGTTGACATTCATTTCGGAGGCTTTGATTTCCTCTGTTTCCGCGTCAAAAGTAATCCAAAGATAGCCTGGAGGGAGTTTGCCGTCAGCGATTTGATAGTAGTTGGTTTTAGTGCCGTCAGGATTATCTTTTTGTTCGGTTAATTGAACGACTTCCAATAGTTCTGGTGGCTGTAATAATTCAATTTTACGCATTTTGGCAATCATTTGTTCAGTACTCATGGTAGATACTCCTTTTGGTGATTTTACTGCAATTAATCATACTGCAAAGTAAAAAAAAAATAAATAGAAAAAA
>JAFXJE010000059.1 GCA_017532485.1 Peptococcaceae bacterium
GAAGACTTTGCGAAAAATGAACGTCAATTACGCAAATTAACTGATGATTTACAAGATATCGTTATGTCTACTCGAATGATTTCTGTATCTGGTGCTTTCCAAAAAATGCATAGAATTGTTCGTGACATGAATAAAAATCTTGATAAAGATGTAGAACTCGTTTTAATGGGTGAAGAAACAGAAGTAGATAAAACAATCGTTGATGGTATCGGCGACCCATTGATGCACGTTGTTCGTAACTCTATGGACCATGGTATTGAACCTACTGCAGATAGAATAGCTGCTGGCAAACCTGCCAAAGGTACTATTCTTTTATCTGCTGAAAATACCGGTGGTGAAATCGTTATCACCATTAAAGATGATGGTAAAGGTTTGGATAGGGAAGCATTATTGGAAAAAGCTATGCGCAAAGGTTTATTAACTAAGGCGCCTGATGAGTATACCGACAGAGAAGTATATAGTTTGATTTTGATGCCAGGTTTCTCTACCAAAGAACAAGTAAGCGAATACTCCGGCCGTGGTGTTGGGATGGACGTTGTGAAGAAAAACATCGAAAAAGTCGGTGGTAAGGTATTCATTGACAGTGAAAAAGGGAAAGGTATGACCTTAACCTTTAAAATTCCATTGACTTTGGCTATTATGAACTGTATGGAATTTACCGTAGGTGAACAGATTTATACTATTCCAATCAATTCTATTACTCGTTCCTTTAAAGTAACTCCTGATGAGTTGACTAAAGATATTCATGGCAATGACATGGTTATTGTTCGTGAAAATTGCTATTCTATCGTTAAACTGCATGAAGTATTTAATCTGGAAACAGAAGTAACCGAATTGCAAGATGGTATTTTGATTTTAGTAGAGGCAGGGGAACATTCCTATTGCATCTTCGTTGATAAATTAATTGGTCAGGCACAAATCGTAGTAAAACCATTGCCAGTATATTTGAATCAGTATGATATCGGTAAATACGGTATCTCTGGCTGCACAATCCTTGGTGATGGTAGCGTAAGCTTGATTTTAGATGTAAACAATTTAATCGGACAGAAATACTAAGATATGGGTGGTGGAAAAGATGAGTGATTTGTTAGAACAAGAAGAATTGCTGGAACGCATTGCAGACGCAAGGGAAAGCAAACATGATGATTTAGAGAGCAAATATTTGACCTTTAAATTAGACGGACAAGAATATTGTTTGAATTTACAGCATATCATGGAAATTATTGGTGTGCCATCCATTACTCATGTACCAAAATTACCAGGATTTATTGCAGGTATTTTGAATTTAAGAGGTAAGGTATTACCAGTAATCAATATGCGAGTTCGTTTTGGCAAGCAGGCAGTAGAGTATAATGACGAAACTTGTATTTTAATTACACAGTATGAAGATACACAAGTTGGCTTAATCGTTGATGGCGTTGATGAGGTAGTAAATATCGCAGCGACAGATATTTTAGAGCCGCCAAATGTTAACGATATCAATGCTCATTTCGTAACAGGTGTATATAATGATGGTAAACGTATCCGTCTGATTTTAGATTGTGACCAAGTGCTGAATTCATAAGATAGGCGGGGATAAGATTGATTAAGTTAACAGACCAGGAATTTGAAACATTAACAACATTTGTAAAGAGAAACTATGGAATCAATCTTGAGAAAAAACGAGTATTGCTGGAAGGACGCTTGAATTCCGTTTTGATTGAAAAAGGCTGTAAAACTTTTAGTGATTATATTAAAATTTTACAAGCGGATCGCAGTGGTATTGAATTAAGCGTTTTATTAAATAAAGTGACGACGAATCATACATTTTTCATGCGCGAACCAAAGCATTTTGAGTTTTTGAAAAATACGATTTTGCCGGAACAAGAAAAAATCAATACTCGCAAACAATATAATATTTGGAGTGCTGGTTGTTCTGTAGGTGCTGAAGTATATACAACAGCGATGACTTTGCATGATTATTTTGGAGTAAAAAAATCAAGTTGGCGCTTTAAAATGTTGGCTACAGATATTTCTCAAAATGTGCTGGGTAAGGCCAAAGAAGGGATATATCAAGAGGATTTGATTAAGGACGTTTCTCCTGCATGGAAAAACAGTTATTTCAAAAAGTTGCCTGATGGTCAATATCAAGTACAAGATAGTATTCGTAAGGATGTTGAGTTTCGCGTTTTAAACTTGATGGATAATTTTACTTTCCCTACCAAGTTTAATTTGATATTCTGTCGAAATGTAATGATTTATTTTGACCAAGAAACACGTAATCAATTGATTAATAGATTTTACAATGTATTAGAACCGGGTGGATATTTATTTATTGGTCATTCGGAAACAATTCAACGTGAAACGACCAAATTTAACTATATTGCACCGGCAATTTATCGAAAAGAGGCTTAATTGAGTATGGCAAAACCGGTAAAAGTTCTGATTTGTGACGACTCTATCTTCTTTCGTAAAGCGTTAGAGAGAGGACTAAGCACAGATCCGGAAATTGAAGTAGTAGGTGTGGCTGCCAGTGCAGCAGAAGCGCGAGAATTGTTGAAAACCTTAAAGCCGGATTTATTAACCTTAGATATTGAAATGCCCCGGATGAACGGCGTAGATTTTCTCAAAGAATTGATGCAGACTGCTCCGTTGCCGGTTATTATGGTTAGTTCGTTGGATGTTCGCGTATTTGATATTTTGGCTGCAGGTGCAATTGATTTTTGTGCTAAACCAAAGAGCAATTCTCCTGCTGATACCGAAGAGTTTTATGCAGAGTTGAGGGAAAAAATTAAAGGTGGTGCTAAGGCTAAGCTGCGTGTACCAACAGCGAAGAAAGTAGTGCCAAAGACTATTTCTGTAGCTAACGCTACAGCATCTTTCCAACAAACTCGTCAAAATGACACTGTTGTTGCCGGTGCAAAGGTAATTGCGATTGGGGCATCAACAGGTGGTACAGAAGCTATTGTTGAAGTAGTAAAGAATTTACCAACCAACTTACCGGGTATTGTGGTTGTCCAGCATATGCCTGAAGGTTTTACCAGAATGTTTGCTGAACGCTTGAATAAATTAGCAGCAGTGTCGGTAAAAGAAGCAGAAAATGGCGACCCAATTTTACCAGGGACAGTTTTAATTGCTCCAGGTGGTTTACAGTTAAGTGTAGAAAAGAAAGGTATGGGCTTGGCTGTTAAAGTTGCTCCAGGACCGAAAGTAAGTGGTCATTGTCCATCAGTTGACCATATGTTCCATTCTGTGGCAGCTAATGCAGGTAAATTTGCTGTAGGCGTAATTTTAACTGGCATGGGTGGTGACGGCGCTGAAGGGTTGTTGGCAATGCGTAATGCCGGTGCTTATACTATCGGACAAGATAAAGAGTCTTGTGTAGTTTATGGTATGCCGATGGTTGCTTATAATAAAGGTGCTGTTTGCAAACAATTGACTTTAACTAAAATTGGTAATGAAATTGTTCGTAGTGTAGGTAAATAAAGATAATAATTTAAAGAGGCTGTGAGTAAATCCCAGCCTCTTTTTTTAGGAGGAAGGGTTCATTAATGAAAATTATGATTGCTTCAGATTTACATGGCAGTGTCTCGGCTTGTCGCCAACTTTTAGCTTGTTTTGAACGAGAACGGCCTGAAAAGTTACTTCTCTTAGGTGATTTGCTTTATCATGGACCACGCAATGATTTGACGCAAGAATATGACCCTAAAAAAGTAGCTGAAATGTTGAACGATATCCAAGATAAAATCATTTGTGTGCGTGGAAATTGTGATACTGAGGTTGACCAAGCTATGTTGGAGTTTCCGATTATGGCGGAATATACTATTTTGAATTTGGAAGATAGAATTATCTTTGCTACGCATGGTCACCGTTTTCAACAAGGTAATGCCTTGATTTTGGAACCAGGTGATATTGTTGTTCAAGGGCATACGCATCTAGCTGGCAAAGAAAATAGAGGTCATTACCATTGTTTGAATCCTGGCTCGGCAGCTTTGCCGCGTGGTGGCAGTAAAGCTGGTTATATCTTATTGGAAGATAATATTTTCTCTTGGAAAACCTTAAGTGGTGAGGTTTATGCTGTTTGGGAAATAGAGTAAAATATTGCAGAGTAAAGCTGGACAAATAAATAGTAAATTGTTATTATAAAATAATAGCCTTAAAAATAAGCTATGACATTATTATTTACGGAAGGTGAATAACATGGGAATTCCAGCATACTCAGTAAGAATGGCAAAAGAATCAGATGGTGCTATATCAGCTTTATTAAAGTTAACTCAACAGCCTGATATGATTTCTTTCGGTGGTGGCTTGCCATCAGAAGAATCTTTTCCGGTTGAAGATTTAAAAAATATTATTAATGATATTACTGCTGACTTAAACGGTGGCGTTTTACAATATGGTGTTACGGAAGGCTATTTGCCATTGCGTGAAGAAATTGTTAAGCTGATGGCAAGCAAAGGTGTTCAAATTTCTGTAGATGAAGTATTGGTTACTGCCGGCTCACAGCAGGGGTTGGATTTGATTGCGAAAGCGTTTATTGACAAAGGAGACAAAATTATTGTCGAAAGTCCAACTTATTTAGCTGCTTTACAAGCATTTCGAATGTATGAGGCAGAGTTTATTGAAGCTCCTTTAGACGAAGATGGCGTCATTCCAGCAGAATTAGATAGAATTTTAGCAACGGAAAAAGTGAAATTGATTTACCTTATTCCAACTTTTCAAAATCCAAGTGGGAGAACAATTTCTGCAGAACGCAGAAAAGAACTGATGGAAGTAATCCGAAAATATGATGTGGTTTTGATTGAAGATGACCCATATGGTGATTTGAAATATACCGATGATATTTATCCAACGATGAAATCTATGGATACTACAGGACAAGTATTATATTTTGGTTCTTTCTCCAAAATTATTGCTCCTGGTTTCCGTGTAGGTTATTCTATTGCTTCGGCTCCGATTTTGAGTAAAATGGTTGAAGGTAAACAAAGCTGCGACTTGCATGTTTCTATTTTCTCACAAATGGTTATTGCAGAATATTTAAAACGTGGTTTGTTGCCGGAACACTTACAAGTAATCAATGCACAGTATAAAGAAAAAAGAGATTTGATGTTGGCTTCTTTAGAAGAACATATGCCGGATGGTGTGACATGGACTCACCCAGAAGGTGGTTTATTCTTGTGGTTGGAATTACCAGCAGGTATGAGCAGTAATGAATTGCTGCCAGAAGCTGTTAACCAGAAGGTAGCTTATGTTTGTGGTGATTCTTTTTATGCTGCGGGTGAACCGAAAAATGCTATGCGAATTAATTTTTCCAATGCTACAAAAGAAAATATTGTGAAAGGTATTATTACCTTAGCTGAAGTAATTAAAAATAAAATGTAAGAAAAGTTAAGGATTGCTAGTCCTTGACAGATGTTTGCGTACTCGACTGAAATTTGTCGGGTACGTTTTTTTATGAGGTGTTGATGAGCGCTAAAAAACAAAAAAAGAAGTTGAGATATATCTCAACTTCTTTTTAAAAATGCCGGAAACCGGAATCGAACCGGTACGGGATTTAACTCCCGCAGGATTTTAAGTCCTGTGCGTCTGCCAGTTCCGCCACTCCGGCAACACATTTATATTACTAAAAAATTTAACAAATGTCAACAAAAATTTCAAAAATTTTTTAGAAAGTTTTAAAAATTTTTGAAACTCTGTCCACAGAGAAACGGCTACTTTGGTGCTGCTCCCATTGAAAAAAAATAGGATTTCTGATAAACTAATATGAATAGGATTTTCCGGAAGGAGCGAGAGTTTTTTGATTATTTTACAAGGAAAAAACTTAACAAAAACATATATTACCAATACTATTTTTGCTAATCTCGACTTTTATTTGCATGAAGGTGAAAAAGTAGGTTTGGTAGGACCGAACGGAACCGGAAAATCAACCTTGTTTCGTTGTATTACTGGTGAAGAGTCTTTGGATGAAGGACAAGTTCAGCGCAGTGCTAAGCATACTTTAGGCTATATGGAGCAAATGCCTGATTTTGCTGAGGGCTTTACATTGCTGGATGCTGTCTTAGAAATGTTTCAAGATATTTTTGCTATGCGCGACCAAATGCGAGAAATGGAAGTAGCTATGGGTGATGCTGCTGAAACAGAGATGGAAGAGCTTTTGGAAAATTATGCTCGGTTAACTCATCGCTATGAAGATTTGGGCGGTTTTAGTTGTGAAAGTAAGGCTAAAGGTATTATCAAAGGTCTGGGCTTTCAAGAAACTGACTTTGACCGCGAAATTCGTCAATTTAGTGGTGGTGAAAAAACTAGAGCTTGTTTGGCACGCCTTTTAGTACGCGAACCGGATGTTTTGCTTTTAGATGAGCCTACTAATCATTTGGATTTGCAGGCTTTAGACTGGTTGGAAAATTATTTGCGTAATTATCGTGGTGC
>JAFXJE010000060.1 GCA_017532485.1 Peptococcaceae bacterium
CCCATTAATCCTCTAAATAATTGTTTGCCTATTTCTTTGCCTACTTTGGTAGCTGCTTTGGAAATTGTTTTGTTAATTTCCTTTTCAAAGGCAGATTGTTTCTTTTTGCTAGCAGCAGAAGTTTTCTTCGCCGTAGCCTTAGCTGCTTTTTCCTCAGCTTTTCTTGCCTTTTCTTCCTCTTCGCGAGCTGCTTCTTCTGCCGCCAGTCTTGCTTCTGCTTCGGCAGCTTCTTGCTGCAATTCAACCAATTCTTCATAAGCAGAATGACGGTCCTCAACAACCGTGTATTTAGCTGCTAACGGACTAGCTGCAATCACTTCTTGGATTTGTTCTGCCGTCGCTGCATTCATGGAGCTGCGTGGTGGCAAAATACCTGCTTTTTCAACAATGCTAGGTACACCTTTTGCATCTAAAACAGAAACCAACGCCTCCCCTGTCCCTAAGGCCTGTAAAGCTTCTTCGGTATCAAAGTTAGGATTTTCACGGAATGATTGCGCTGCTGCTCGCAAAGCCTTTTGGTCTTTTGGAGTATAAGCCCGTAAAGCATGCTGAACACGATTACCTATTTGGCCTAAAACACTGTCTGGCAAATCAGAAGGGTTTTGGGTAATAAACCACACACTGACGCCTTTAGAACGAATTAAACGAACTACTTGCTCTACTTTATCAACTAAGGCTTTTGGTGCATCAGCAAATAATAAATGGGCTTCATCAAAGAAGAAAGCTAATTTAGGTTTGTCTAAATCGCCTGCTTCTGGCAGCATTTCATATAATTCTGACAGCATCCACAACAAGAAAGTCGCATACAGTAAAGGATGTTGGAACAATTCTTGACAAGCTAAAATATTCATCACGCCTTTGCCGTCTTCATTCCAATCAATCCAATCTGCTAAATCAAGAGCCGGCTCTCCAAAGAAAATATTGCCGCCCTCATCTTCCAACTCCAGTAAAGCACGTTGAATAGCCCCTACTGATTGACTGGAGATATTGCCATAAGTCAACTTATATTCCTTAGCATTATCCCCTACATACTGCACCATACTGCGTAAATCTTTTAAGTCCAGCAGTAATAAACCTTTATCATCAGCAATGCGAAAAACAATGCGTAAAATACCACTTTGAGTTTCATTTAAGCCCAACAATCTACTTAACAGTTCCGGTCCCATTTCGGAAATAGTTGTCCGAACAGGATGACCTAACTTGCCATAGACATCAAAAAAACGCACAGGATAAGGTGTATAAGTGAAGTTTTCAATTTGCATATTATCAATACTGCGTCGAATATGTTTCGTCTCCACCCCAGCCTGACACATCCCACTTAAATCGCCTTTAATATCAGTCAAAAATACAGGCACACCCATATCACTAAATGATTCTGCTAAAACCTTTAAAGTAACTGTTTTCCCTGTCCCTGTCGCCCCAGCGATTAAACCATGCCGATTAGCCATACCTGGTTCCAAATAAACTGGCTGTTCGCCCGTTGCTAACCAAACTTTATGAATTTCCTGTAAATACATTGTCTTCACCTCACCAATTTTTTTATAATTATAACATATAATTACAAAAACAAAAACTCCCAAGTCCTACGACTTGAGAGTTCTTCTGGAGCGGAAGACGAGATTCGAACTCGCGACCCTCGCCTTGGCAAGGCGATGCTCTACCACTGAGCCACTTCCGCAGATATTGTGTTTTGCTACATGAATTATCTTATCATGTTAGACCAAAAATGTAAAGATAAATTACTAATTTTATCAGAAAGTTATTTTTATTATTTCCAAAAGTGTTATTTATGTGTTGTTTATGCTTTATTTACTATTTTTTCCTGATATTTATAATATTTTTCTTTTTTTTATAACAATCTTTTCCAACTGCTAAATTTACCTCAAATTTGACAAATTCCCGATAAATATTCATTTTCCCAATATCATATATGTTAAATAATAACTTATATGATATTAAAATTTTTCTTCTTTTCTCGTACAATTAATTAACATTTAAAAAAAGGAGAATACTTGCTCAATGGAACGTAAAGAAAATATTATAGACTATGTAGACCTCGGCTTGCGTGTCCGTCAGAGACGAGAGCAGCTTGGCTTATCGCAGGAAAAACTAGCCGCAATTTCAGATATTTCCCAGATGACACTCTTTCGTTTGGAAAATGCTCAAGCCAAAACAGAACTAGCTACCTTAGTCAAAGTTGCTAACAATTTAAAAATTTCCTTAGATGAATTGCTTTGTGCCTCTCTTACCTATGATACTACTGTTTACGAGCATGAATATCACGAATTGGTAAAAAATTGCACTTCTAAAGAATTTCGTTTGATTAACGAAGTAGTTCCTGTTTTATTAAAGTCCGTTCGTAATTCTTGATTTTTTATCTATAATATTCTTGACCTCGTGCCTATTTTCTTCTTATTTTAAAACAGGTACGAGGATTTTTTATTAGTAGTACTATTTCTATCTTAATTGGAGGTAATTGTAATGTATATTGCTATTTGTGATAATGAACTTCCTTTTGCTGCTCTATTAGCCGATGCTGTCAAGGATTATTTTGCCCTGCATGATTTGACCTATAATAAGCTTGCCACCTATACCAGTGCCAATGATTTGCTGGCAGATTACGCTGATAAAAACACTTTGGATATTTTATTTCTAGATATTGATATGCCTGAAATGTCAGGGATGGAGCTGGCTCGCAAGCTGCGTCTTGCTCATTCTAATGCATTGATTGTTTTTGTTACCAGTCATCCCGAATTTATGGCAACTTCATTCCAAGTAGAAGCTTTTGATTTCTTAACTAAGCCTATTTCAGCTAATGATATTTCTGCTGTTTTGAAACGCTGCATCAAGAAATATGAACAACGCTATGCCAAACTTATGGTTAAAATTCCTAAAGGCACTGCTGTTATTTATTTGCATAATTTGCTCTATATTGCCAGCAACAAGCATTACCTCGATTTTATTCTTGATGACAAAACACAAATTCGTTCTTTAATGAAACTTAGTCAATTAGAAGAGCAATTAGCTGCTTACCCACAATTTGCGCGTTGTCACCAAAGTTATTTGGTAAATTTAGATTATGTGAAAGAGATTTATAAAGAATATCTGTTATTTATCCCAGATTACAAACATATTGTCTCCACTCTGCCTATCAGCAGAAAATATGCTGATAGGTTTAGAGAACAATTTATGCGTTATCATTTTTAAGGAGGTTACTATGAAATTATTGGCAGATATTTTAGGTGGATTTATTGGTGTTTTCAATCTTTATTTTCTCTATAACAATTTTCTTACGAAAAAGAAAAATATAAAAAACTTTATATTTCTAGTTTATGCTTTCACCATGCTCTATGGGATGCTTTATCCGATGTTTGCAGCAACGCACTTCACTCGCTTAATCTGTACATTTATCTATCTAACTTTCCCGCTATTTCTGTACAAAAATAAGTCTTCTTTTAAAATCGTTGTCATTGGCATATTTTACATTATTACTGTTTTTTCTGAAATTCTAATTAAATCCATCTTGCTTGGTTTTCTTGGAGATTTTAGTTTGTTTTATCAAGCTTATGAATATAATTATTTTTTAGGCATGATTTTCTCGAAATTACTGACTTTTTGCTTAATTTATTTTTTAACAACCTTTATTAAATTATCACAGCAGAAATTACCTATTTACCTATATTTCTTATTACTTTTTGTACCTCTTTCCACAGTCTTATTATTTTATTACTTACAAGACCTTGTTTTTCAGATCAATGAACAATTTGTTTATAATGCTTATTGTTATATCACCTTTATGCTGCTTATTTTCAATTTATCGGTTATCTTTACTATTTCCCAAGTATCTCAGACTAGCTGGTTAAAAGCCCGCCTTAATTATGAGCAAACTCTTGTTAAGGAACAGCAGGAATACCATCAAACTTTAGCTGATTATCACCAAAGAATCCGCCAGCTTTACCATGATTTGAATAATCATCTGCTGATTATTCAGCATGCCTTGCAAACAGAAAATAACGAATATGCCCTGCAGTATATTGAAAAACAATTTCATATTCTCGCTCAAAATAAAGCTACTTATACCGGTATTTTGATGCTGGATACTATTTTGGATGAGAAAAAGCAAATTGCTTTACGCCAAGATACACGCTATAACCTCTACTCGCAATTAGCTCTTGAGCAAAACATCAAAGATGAAACTATGCAAGATTTTTGTCTTATGCTGGCAAGCTGCCTGGATAATGCCTTAGAAGCTACAGCGAGCATTAGCGAGAAAGAAAATCGCTTAATTAAAATTTCCTTAAAAAATGATGCACAGTATCTTTACTGCACTATCGAAAATACCGTCCAAGAAAATGTTCTTTTAGATAGTTCCGAATTACCAAAGAGCAGTAAAGCTGACCCTCTGCTGCACGGTTTAGGCTTGCGCCATGTTAAAGAACTAGCAGAAAAATATGACGGTCACCTTTTCTTAGCATGTGAAGATAAACGTTTCATCACCAAATTCACTATATCTGTTTCAGACTAATTTTGCAAAAAATTTACTATTTATGTCGTGTTGCAAATTTTTTTCTTAAGTGATGGTATACTGCTAGCCGAGGTGAAGAACTATGATGCAGGCAGCAGAACGCTTATCATCACTTTTAGTAACAAAATCTTATATTAAGGCTGAAGAGCATCATGTCTACAGCTATTGTTTTGAAATCATTTTTTCCAGTATAGCCTTTTGGGGCAGTATGCTACTGTTGGCAGTTTTAACTAATAATTTACTGCCAACAGTAGCATATTTAGCTAGCTTTCTCTTATTTAGACATACTGCAGGTGGTTATCATGCTTCCACGCATTTCCGTTGTTTTATGATGTCGGTCGTATGTTATCTTATCTTCTTTTTGGCTATAACATTTATTCCTAGCCATCTTTATCCACTTTTAAGCTTTGTCTTTATTGGGATTAGCTATGCTGTTTTTTTAACTTTAGCACCTATTGACCATCCAAACAATCCCTTTACCCCTGAGGTAAGAGAAAAGCTGCGAAAAAAACTTTTATCCCTAATTTTGTTCTTTCTGTTAAGCATTGCTATACTTTGTTTCCATAACTGCTACTCCCTTGTCTTCTATTTAACTTGCGGATGTTTACAGTCGGGAACAGCAATCCTTTTAGCAGAAAAAGCAAGAAGAAAGGAAGGTGGATATCATGGCTAATATCGTTGCTAAAATTTTAGAAATTGTTTTATCTATCGGTTATGCTACATCCGGAGCTTATTGTGTGATTGAGTTTTATCAACCAACCGTATCACAAGAATTAAAAAGATAAACTAAATTCAGAAAAAAGCAGATGTCGAGACAAGGTCCGACATCTGCTTTTTTCTATTTGACAGCATGAATTCTCTCTGCTACATTAGAATTACGAAATTTTACCAGTGGAGACTATGACAACTATGAAATATAATTGGACTGAATTGAAGCCTCAAATCCACCAAGTATGGATACTGAGTCTTCCGGCTATTTTAACTCAAATTACAACTATTATCATGCAATATATCGACTCAGCTATGGTTGGTGCTTTAGGAGCTAATGCTTCCGCCTCTATCGGTCTAGTCATTCCCTGTACTTGGCTTTTCGGGGGTGTCACTTATGCCGTAGCCGTAGGTTTTTCTGTCCAAGTTGCTCACCGAATCGGCGCTGAACAAGATGCACAAGCCAGAAATGTTGTACGCCATGGACTAGTGGCCGCTTTTCTTATTTCCAGCCTTTTATCTTTGCTGGGCATTTTACTTAGTAAGCCGCTGCCTATCTGGCTGGGAGGCGACCCAGCTATTTGCCCTGATGCCACAGCCTATTTCCTTGCTTTTTCTTTAATGGTGCCTTTTTCCCAATTAAATTCTTTATCTTCCTCCTGTTTGCAATGTACTGGTGATATGCTTACTCCTAGTATTCTCAATGCTATCATGTGCCTTTTAGATGTAATTTTTAACTGGATTTTTATTCCCCAATATGGCGTTTTGGGGGCAGGCATCGGCACAGCACTTGCCTGCTTAGTTGTGAGCATTATTATGGCTTGGCGCTGCTGTATTTCCAATCCTCGCCTTTGTTTGCTCCAAAAAGAAAAATACTCCTTTGAAAGTCAGACTTTCAAGAAAGCTTTTAAAATCGGGATGCCCGTTGCTTTGCAGGAAATTGCCATGAACGCTGCCATGGTAGCTGCTGTTGCAATTATTGCACCCTTGGGCTCTATCGCAGTTGCTGCCAATGCTTTTGCTGTTACAGCCGAAAGCCTCTGCTATATGCCCGGCTATGGTTTAGGCTATGCTGCTACCACCCTTGTTGGTCGAAGTGTAGGTGCTGGTGATATCAAACTTGCCAAACTCTATGGCAATATCTGTACTGCTCTAGGAGCTCTTTTTATGGGTGTCACGGGTCTTATCATGGCTATAATTTGCCCCTTAGTCTTTATTCTGCTCACGCCTGACCAAGCAGTGCGAGATTTGGCAACTGAAGTATTACGAATTGGCTTAATTGCCGAACCTCTCTTCGGCGTTTCTATCGTCGCAGCAGGGGCATTGCGTGGTACAGGTGATACCTTTATTCCCAGCTTATTAAATCTCGGCAACATTTGGCTAGTGCGTATCAGTTTGGCTCTGCTCTTGGTCGAACGCTTTGGTTTACATGGTATGTGGATTGCCATGGCTATCGAGCTTTGTGTTCGTGGACTGCTTATGCTCTATCGCCAAAAAACCTCCAAATATTATCGTCAGTATGAACTAGAAAATACCAAAATAAACTTTGAACAATAATTATATTTCCTTACAAATAAAAGCGGCTCAGAATGCATTTAACACGCTCTGAGCCGCTTTTATTTACAACAATCTATTAAACATAGCTGTATCTTTTCAAAACAAAAAAAGACAAGCAATTGATAATTACATCAACTGCTTGTCTTTTATATGCGGGTGAAGGGACTTGAACCCCCACGGTCTCCCGCCAGATCCTAAGTCTGGTGCGTCTGCCAATTCCGCCACACCCGCAAATATGTTAACCTAGATTAAGGTATAAAAAAAGTGAGCCATCCGCGACTCGAACGCGGGACACCCTGATTAAAAGTCAGGTGCTCTGCCGACTGAGCTAATGGCTCACATGACTGGGGTAGCAGGATTTGAACC
>JAFXJE010000061.1 GCA_017532485.1 Peptococcaceae bacterium
ACCAGACATCATTTTCTTTTCCTGCTATATTTGGAATGTAGAAATGCTAAAAACTCTTTGTCCTGTTTTGAAAATGGTCATGCCAGATTGTCTAATTGCTTTCGGTGGTCCTGAAGTTAGCTACGAAGCAGAAAAATTCTTACAGGATAATCCTAGTATTGATTTCATCATGCGTGGTGAAGGCGAAATCATTTTCAGCCAAGTTTTAGATTATTTTGACCACCAAATCGGCACTTTAAATGACATTTGTGGTCTGACTTTCCGTAATGAAGAAGGCGAGATTACCTCTACGCCAGCTCAAGAGCCTTTGGATTTAGCCCTGCTGCCTTTCCCTTATGAAGATGATTTCAGTGATGTTAAAGACCAGATTATTTATTATGAAACTTCCAGAGGTTGTCCTTATCAATGTGGCTATTGCCTTTCTTCTATCGAAAAAGGTGTGCGTTTTGTCCCATTGGAAAAAGTACTTCCTGAATTACAGCATTTTCTTGACCACAAGGTACGCCAAGTAAAATTTATTGACCGTACTTTTAATTGCAGTAAAAAACACGCTATGGCTATTTGGCAATATCTCCATGAACATGATAATGGGGTAACTAATTTCCACTTTGAGATTACTGCTGACTTGCTGGATAAAGAAACTTTAGATTTTCTGCAAACTGTCCGTAAGGGTTTGTTTCAGTTTGAAATCGGAGTACAGTCTACCAATCCGACTACTATCAAAGCTATTAATCGCAATGTAGATTTTGCAAAATTGCAGACTATCGTGCAAAAAATTAAATCCGGTCATAATATTCATCAGCATTTGGATTTAATTGCCGGTCTTCCTTTTGAAGATTATACTTCTTTCGGTAAATCTTTTAATGATGTCTATGCTTTGCAGCCAGAACAATTGCAATTAGGCTTTTTAAAGGTTTTGAAAGGCTCAATGGTCTTTAATCGTCGTGATGAGTTTGGGATTGTTTATCATCCACAAGCACCTTATGAAGTTTTGACTACGCATTATCTGCCCTATGAGGATACTTTAAAACTAAAAGCTATTGAAGAAATGGTCGAGCTTTATTATAACAGTGGTAAATTTTTGCAAACTATTGATTATCTAGTACCGTTTTATCCTTCACCATTTGCTTTCTTTGAGCAGTTGTCGCAATATTGGTTGGCAAAAAATTGTCATTATCAAAGCCAATCTAAATTAGGGCTTTGTACTATTCTTTATGATTTTGCTGCCCAGAACAATAATGTTGATACCCAAGAATTACAGTGGCGTATTAAGTTTGACTTGGCTTGCCATGAAAAACCAAAAAAATTACCAGTTTGGTTGACGGTCAGCAATGAACAAGCTTACCACTCTGCTTACAATAATTTTTACCGTACGCCTGAAAATATCGAAGCTTATTTACCTGCTTATCAGGAAACTGACAGCAAAGTAATTGCTCGCCAAACTCACTTAGAAGTTTTCGGCAAGCAAAAACCAGTGGCTTTACTTTTTGATTATGCTAAAAAAGATTTACTGGCTAATGCTGAGGTACAAATTATACCACTGGATTTGCTCCAAAATAATTATAACGTATAATTAACTTTCCCAATGTTGTAAATTACAGGAGGCTAGGACAAAAACTTATTTTGTCCTAGCCTCTTAATTATGGTTTCATTTTTCTATTTTTAATGGCAAGCGA
>JAFXJE010000062.1 GCA_017532485.1 Peptococcaceae bacterium
GTGTGCACTTATGGCGACAGCCTTGCTCTGCTGTGGCTGCAGCCAAGCTCAAGAAAGTGGTATTACTGTAAACGGTGAAGCTGTCAACACTGACAAAACAGCTGCTGTTTATGCCGAAAGCATCACCGAAACTCACGAAGATGTAGCAGCGCAATATAAAGATTTGGCTAATACTGTCATTCGTATCACTAAAGGCGGCGAATACGAAATTTCAGGTATTGCAGAAAATACGCAAATTCGCATTACTGCACCACAGGAAGAAGTAACTTTAATTTTAAATAATGCCCAAATTTCCTGCCTAACAGCACCAGCAATTTATATTGAAGCTGCAGCTGACCCACAAGAAGTTGGTAAAGCAGGTGTTACCTTAGTTTTAGCTGAAGGCTCAACAAATATTATTCAAGGTTCTCATGTAGCCGAATATGTTGACGCTAACGGTGTTGAAATTGATAACGACGGCGCTATCTCCAGCAATGTTTCTTTGGTCATTGATGGTAGTGGTACTTTAAAAGTGACTGGTGATAAAGAAGGTATCGAGAGTAAGCTGCATTTAACCATCCATAATGGTAATATTGAGATTGTTTCCAAAGATGATGCGTTAAATGCCAGCGAAGACGGTGTTTCTGCTATTACTATCAATGATGGAATTATTAACTGCTCGGTGCAAAACGGTGAAGAAGGTGACGGTATCGACTCCAACGGCTATATTTATATCAATGGTGGTTCCGTCTTAGCCCAAGCTCACAGCGACAGCATGGATAGTGGTCTTGATGCTGATTTGGGCATTATCGTTAATGGTGGTACAGTTTGTGCTACAGGTAATATGTACGAAGAAATTTCTGACAAGTCAGCTCAAGCACATGTTCAATTTTACTTTGCTGAACGTCAAACAGGTGGTGTCCCATTGGTAATTACCGACACAGAAAACAATTATATCTTGGCGTACACCCCTGTTAATGACTATACTATTTTAGAGCTTTCTCTGCCTAACTTGATAGATGGTACTACTTATTATTTGTATAGTGGTGGTACTGTGACTGGTACTCTAACTAACGGTATTTACACAACCGTAGAAAGTTACGAAGGTGGCACCCAACTAGCTCATCGTGGTATCATGCAAGGTGGTGGCAGACCTGATTTCAACCTCGGTGAACGTCCTGACTTTGAAAATATGCCTAAACCAGAGGGCATGGAACGACCAGATAATATGAAAAGACCAGAAGGCATGAGTAAACCGGAAGGCTTTGAACCACCACGTGGTGGCTTCGGAGGTAATAACTTTGCTAACGATGCTGAACAATCCGTTGAATTTATTATCGACAGCAATAGTCGTGTCTACCATGGCGTCGCATTCTACAAACAAAACACCCCTTAAAATAAAGCAAACAAAAAAACTTGAGCACATTGAATAAGTCTAGACACAGATGGATGCTTCCCTGTATTTACAGAAGGCATCCATTTTGTTTGCCCGAATTTTTCGCTATTAGAACAATTTATGTATTCTTCAACCACTTCTGCAAGTTTCTGCCTTTTCTAATGTTATTCATAGGTTTGTATTCTATAATACATCAAAGATTTATTATAGAATACAAAGGAGGAAATATGCAAAATGACAAAAAAGATAAAAGCTTTGATATTAATTGCAGTTATTGGTATTGTTTGTATCCTAGGTGGTTTAATCATTCCACAATTTACCAATCAAGGGAAAAATCAAGTAGTTGCTCGCGAGGAAACTATTATGCGAGGAAACTTAATGAACAGTTTAAGTGAAGAAGGTACTGTTTCCGTCACTACTGATACTACAGCTATGGACTTAAATGTAAATTTAGATGATACCCGTTTAGATTTATCTGTAGAAATCGAAGAAGTTTTAGTTCGTGCTGGTGAAAATGTTGCAGCTGGCCAGCCACTTTTTGTTATCGATCAAGAATCCTTAAATAAGGCTTTAGATACTTTAGACGACGCTTATACTCAAGCTCTCCTAGAAGCAAAACAAGCAGAGTTGGACTTGGCACTGGGTGAAGCCAAAGCTTCAGGTACAAAGGCACAAAATTTAACTGCAGCTGATGCTGCCGATTTGACTTATGAAAATACGGTCGCTTCTATGCAATTAAAATTAATTTCTTACCAAAAAGCAGTAGAAGAAAAATCTGCTGACTTAGATGAGAAAAAACAACTAGCAGAGCTGTATAATCTGCGAAGGGCTACCTTAAACAATATGAACAGTACTGTAACTTATTATGAAGAGGCCTTGGAATCTTTGCAGGATTTCTACGATGCTTACAATGAAGATAATGCTGATTACAAATCTGCATACAACACCTACAAAAACAAGCTGGAAAATTTGAAAGACAGCTTAGAGACTGCCGAAAGCCAATATGATTACTATCTAAATAATGAAGAAAATAGTGAAAATAAAAACAAATATTATCAATCCTATATGTCGGCTATAGATTCTTTTAACGAAGCTGTTAATATCATTAATAAATATCAGTCTGTTATAGATGAATACGATGATTTAGAAGATCGTATTGAAGATGCTCAAACCTGTTTAGCAGAAGCAAAAGAAAAATATAACGAATTCAAAGAAGATTATCAAGGTTGGTATGGCAACAAAACCAAGGTTGAAGTAGATCGTGAAGTACGTCAAATGGAACTGGATTTAGAAGAAGCTAAATTAACCTTGAGTAACTATGAAAATAATTATGAAAATAATTTAGCCAAAGCACAAACTGAAAGAGATTCAGCTGTTACTACTGGCGAAATCGCTGAATTAACCTATTCCAGCACCATCAATAAGCTGCAGCAGCAAGTAATCTCCACTCGTTTATCCGCTAATAACTTAAAAGCTTATTTAGACGAGTTTAACCGTTACTTAGAGAATAATGTTATCGTTGCACCTTGCGATGGTTTAATTACAAATATTTCTTTCGCAGCAGGTGATGAAATCGATCTGACTTATCAATATATCACCATTGCTCAAAATGGAAAAATCAAAGTTACTTTAAATATTGACCAAGATGATATTACCAATATCTTTTTGGACCAACGAGCAGTTGTGACTTTAGACGCTTCCGGCAAAAGTTATGAAGGCTGGGTCGATGCTATCAGCGTTTCCCCTGCCATGATGGGTTCCCCAACAGTAAGCTATACTATCACTGTTATCGTTGAAGATGAAAGATTAACAGATGTTTACGAAGGTATGTCTTGCAATGTAGATTTAGTCAGCGATAGCGTTAGTAATGTGCTCACTGTTTCCAAACGTGCTGTCATTACCGAGGCAGGTAAATCTTATGTCAAAGTCAAACAGCAGGACGGTTCTTCAGTTAAGCAAGAAGTTACTCTAGGCTTTACTGACGGCGTGAGCTATGAAGTATTATCTGGCTTAAATGAAGGTGATATTGTCTTAATCGAAAGCCAAATAAAAACTAATAACGGAGGAATGAATGCTGTGCCTTCAAGTAATGTGCCTACACAAGGAGGTATGCCAAATGTCCCTCAAAGAAATTCTTAATTTAGTTTGGATCAATATTGTTGAAAACAAATTTAAAGTAATTTTAACTTCTTTGGGTATTATTGTCGGGGCTGCAACCATCGTTATTGTTATTGCTATTGGTTTAGGTGGTCAAAGAGATGTCCAGGAAGAATTCAAAAACCTTAATGCCGGTACCGTTACTATTTCCGATAACAGCAACTCAAGCAGATCCGGCAGCTTTTCTGGCGGCGCATCACCAAACTTTATGAAGAGTGGTAGTCAAGGTGGGAGTCGCAGCAATAATCGTACCGGCCTCTCCGGCAGTAGAAATATGCCTAGCGGTATGATGGGTGGTTTTCCCGGAGCAATGCCTAATACACAACAAATCAAGAAAACTACTTTTACCAATACCGACTTAGAAGAAATAACTTACTTTGTTGACAATATTTCTCAAATTGCTTTGATGGCTAAAGGCAGCAGTACGATACAAGGTGGCACCTTGGAAGATGATTTAACAACTACTATTGTCGGTGCTACTGAAGAATATTTAGAAATAAGCAATCTCAACCTACTAATAGGCTCTTTCTTTGACAGCATTAGTGACGAAGAAAAGGAAAGAGTAGCAGTTTTAGGCTATGATGCTGCACTCAATATTTTCGGCAATATTTTCGATGCTTATGGCAGTCAAATTAACATTAACAGTAAAAAATATTCTGTTATCGGTGTATTAGAACAGACCGGTTCCGTTGTCTCTGAAATCACTTTGGACAGTGCTGTTTATATCCCTTACCAAACAGCCGAAAAATATGTTTTAGGGACAAACAGCAGTCCACAGATTGTTGTTTTAGTCGATGATGTCAACAAGATTGAAACAACAATCGCTTCGTTACAACAGCTGCTCAGCGAAATGTACCCAACAGGTAACATCAGCGTTACTGATGCCGGCAGTCAAGTAGCGGCCAGCCAAAAATCTGCTAATACTCTGTCTATTTTATTGATTTCCGTAGCTACGGTAGTTTTTATCGTTGGTGGTATTGGCATTATGAATGTACTTTTCGTTTCCGTCAAAGAACGAACCAAAGAAATTGGCATTTTAAAGGCTTTGGGCAGCTCTCGTAAAGACATTCTCCTTCAATTTCTTCTTGAAGCTATGCTGATTAGTATTTTCGGTGGTATAGTCGGTGTAATCGTTGGCTACCTGTTAATGCCTCTAGTTCGTTTAACCGGAATGAGTGTAATTGCTTCAACAAGCGGCTCCATAATGGCATTAATCTTTGCTATTATCACAGGAACAATCTTCGGCTTTTACCCAGCATGGCAAGCTGCTAATCTAAAACCGATTGAAGCCTTAAATTATGAATAAGGAGGTAACTGCGTGGAAAATTTATTGACCTTAAAACATCTAAACAAATCATATCAAATCGGTACAGAACAGTTACAAGTCTTATTTGATATTAATTTAGAAGTCCATGCAGGAGATTTTATCGCCCTCCTAGGCCCTTCCGGCTCCGGTAAATCAACACTAATGAATATTATTGGCTGTATGGATACTGCAGACAGTGGTGAGTATTTTTTACATGATAAGGCTATTCATTTAGCCGATGATACACAAATGACAAAAATTCGCAATCAAGAAATAGGCTTTATTTTTCAAAAGTATCAACTTATTTCTCAATATACGGTTTTGCAAAATGTCATTATGCCGTTACTCATTAGAGGTATTCCTAGGAAAGAAGCTGTCAAACTTGCTGCAGAAAAATTGGAAATGCTCGGCATGGCAGATCGGTTAAATCATAAACCTAATGAATTATCAGGTGGTCAACAGCAAAGAGTTTCTATTGCTAGAGCTTTAGTTGGGCAGCCATCTATCTTGCTGGCCGATGAACCAACTGGTGCTTTAGACTCTAAAACAGGGGAAGAAGTACTCAATCTTTTTCAAGAGTTGAACGATATGGGGAACTCTATTATTATGATTACTCATGACCCCAAAGTAGGTCAAAAAGCAAAAAGAATTGTAAAAATTATTGATGGCAGATTGTATCTTGAATAATTCCAATCGGCTTCCACCCCCTTCCTCAGGATAGGTAGAAGCCGATTTTTTGTGCAAAAATTTTATATAAATACAAAAAAGCTGGGACAAGTGTGTGTGATATGTACCCAGCTTCTTCCTCTATATACTTAATAAATATATCGCCAATTCCATTTCTAAAGCCACTTGCAAGCCATCCTCATCCAGCTGAAACTTACCGTTGTGATGTGGATGCCAACCATCAGATTTTTCAGGATTACCCATTCTGATATAAAAGATAATACCTGGCTTTTCTTTCAGATAATAGCTGAAATCCTCACCATTCATTGCCGTATTGCTGACCTCTCGTGGATAGCCCAGTAAATCAGCAGCTTGATTAACAATCTTACATTCTTTTTCATAGTTCCAGACTACAGGATAGCCTATTTCTTTTTCCAAATGATATGTTGTGCCATAAGCACTGCAGATGCCACCACAAATTTGCTCTACATGGTCAAACAAAGTATCCATCAAATTATCATCAAAAGTGCGAATATTGCCTCCGATTACTGCTTTATCTGCTACAATATTATCTTTTTCGCCACAATGCAAACTGGTTACTGACAGCAATGCTCTTTCCATTGGATTAACTCTATTTGCCAAGACTTGATTAAGGGTTGTAGCTACAGAGCAAGCTATCGGCAAAGGATTGATAGTTTCCTCTGGCATACAAATATGACCACTTTTGCCTTGAATATGAATTTCATAAGTACCGACACAGGCTGAACCAGCTCCTGTATTAGTGGCAATTAAACCTGTGGGCAGCATAGAAGAACAATGGAAAGCATAAATCGCATCCACATCCTCCATTACCCCATCTTCACAAAGGGCAACTGCCCCACCAGGAATTTTTTCCTCTGCAGCCTGAAAAATAAATTTCACTTTCCCACGCAGCAAATCTTTATGTTCACTCATCAGCTTAGCCAAAGCCAATAATACTGCTGTATGACTGTCATGACCACAAGCGTGCATAACGCCAGCTGTACAGGAAGCATAGGCCACAGGGGCTTTTTCCTGAATAGGCAAAGCATCAATATCTGCCCGAAAAGCCAGCACAGGCCCCTCTACTCCACTATCTAAAATACCTACTGTACTAGTTCCTCGCACGCCTTCCATCAAAGGAATACCAAATTGCTGCAATTTCTCGCGAATATACGCACTCGTTTCGTATTCCATAAAGGAAAGCTCCGCATGACTATGAAAATAATGAAAATATTCTAAAACATCTGCCTGATAGTCGCTTACTAAATCTTTTATCATTTTTTGCATAGGCTGTCACCTGTTCTTCACAAATTTTCTCCATTATAACATAGTTTAAATAGTTTTTCAAAAATTCTCATTCCTTTATGCCTAAGGAAAATTTTAATAATTTGACGATATGGCTAATTTAGCTTATTATTGATAATAAGTATTTTTTGAAAGGAGAATTTTATGGATTTTTTTGCTTCGATTGTTAGTACAATCAGTGGTTGGCTCTACAGTTACATCCTTATCGCCCTTTTAATTGGTGCAGGTCTTTACTTTACTGTGCGGACAGGCTTTGTGCAATTTAGTTTTTTGGGTGAATCTATTCGTGTAATTAAAGAACCACGCAAAGACCAACAAGCAGTATCTTCCTTCCAAGCTTTGATGGTTTCTACTGCTTCTCGTGTAGGTACTGGTAATATTATTGGTGTTACCGGTGCTATTATCGCCGGTGGCCCTGGTGCTGTCTTTTGGATGTGGATTATCGCTATTGTTGGTGGTGCTTCTGCCTTTGTAGAATCTACCCTAGCTCAAATTTACAAAAAGAAAGGTGCCACTGGTTCTTACGGTGGTCCTGCTTATTACATCAAGCAAGGCTTAAAATCCCCTGCTTTGGGTGGTGTCTTTGCTGTCGCCTTAATCTTGACCTACATGGGTGGTTTTAATGCTTTAGCATCTTTCAACATGACCGACTTTTTAAAAGTATATTTCCCAGGTGATAATACTTCTTTAATCATCGGTGCTGTAATTGCCGTATTAGCAGGTATTGTTATCTTAGGTGGCGGCAAACGCATCACTCAAGTTACCCAAGTTTTAGTACCTGTTATGGCGTTGCTTTATTTAGCTGTTGCGTTAATCGTTATTATTTTAAATATTGAAAATCTACCTATGGTTTTCAGCACTATTTTTAGTGAAGCGTTCTCTACTCAATCGGCTTTCGGTGGTCTTTTAGGGGCTGCCATGATGAACGGTATTAAGCGTGGTTTATACTCCAATGAAGCGGGTATCGGTTCTGCACCAAATGCTGCGGCTTCTGCTGATGTATCCCACCCTGTTAAACAAGGTTTAGTCCAAATGCTTTCCGTATTTATTGACACCTTATTAATTTGTACTGCCACAGCTTTCATGATTTTAACTACCAATTTAGACCCAGCAGCTTATATCGACGCTGCCGGCAATTCCATGAATGCTGCTTACATTCAAGACTCTTTAATTGCCAACTTTGGTGCTTTCGGCAGCTTCTTTGTCACAGCAGCTTTAGCCTTGTTTGCTTATACAACCTTAGTTGGTAACTACTATTACGCTGAAATGAATATCAGTTATATTTATTGTGATGCACAAAACAACAAAGCTTTCATGCTTTGCTATCGCCTTTTGGCAGTTTTCATCATCTTCATCGGTGCCCAATTCAGCGCCGGCTTAGCATGGGACTTAGCCGATGTTTTAATGGGCTTAATGGCATTAATTAACGTTCCTGTCTGCGTTCTTTTAGGTGGCACTGCTTTCAAAGCCTTGGCTGACTACAGAAAACAACGCCAAGCAGGCAAAGACCCTGTTTTTCGTGCAGCAGATATTGGCTTGCACGATACAGAGTATTGGAAATAATCTGCCATGACCAAACCGTTTACTTTATTCTTTACGGTACAGCAGGACGAAGACGGTCTGCTCTTACGAGATTTTTTAAGTAAGCATCAAATTTCTAAAAGAGCCGTTACGGGTATAAAACACCGTGGCGGCTTTTTCAAAGTTAACGGCAAAGAAGAACGCGTACTTTGCCAGCTGCAGACCAACGATACTGTTGAGGTGCAATATCCACTAGAGACAGCCAACGAAAAAATCGTCCCTTACGCTTTTCCGTTAGAAATTATTTATGAAGATGATTATTTATTACTCGTCAATAAGCCCGACGGTATGAGTACAATTCCTTCCCATGAACATCCAACACAAACTTTGGCTAATGCTTTAGCCTATCACTATGCCCAGACAAACCACTCAGGTGCCATGCATTTTGTGACCCGACTGGATTATGACACTTCTGGACTGGTGCTTGTTGCTAAACATAGTCATATTCACCATCTTTTCGACCGCGCACAAGAAAAGAAGGAAATAAAAAAAGAATATTTAGCTTTATGCACCGGCACTCCCACCCCAGCACAAGGCGAAATTAATTTTCCGATAGCTCGTGTTCCCGGCAGTGTCATTAAACGAGAAGTCAACCCAGAGGGACAAACAGCTTGCACGCTTTATCGGACAGAACAAACCTATGCTAATTATTCACGCCTGCGTTTACGGCTGCTCACAGGACGCACCCATCAAATTCGTGTCCACCTCTCCGCCCTCGGTCATCCTCTCTTGGGCGACAGTTTATATGGTGGTTCTCAAGAACTAATTAAGCGTCAAGCTCTGCATTGTTATGCCTTGCAATTCCAGCACCCTCTCACAGGCGAACTGCTTCAATTTACCTGCGAGCCACCATTAGATATGAAAAGATTAATATAAAATTAGGTTGACCGTATCTCCACAGCTACAACCTTTAACAACATCAAAATTTTAGACGGTTCTCAATCTGCTGAATGTGCAGCTGCAAAAGAAAACGCAGCTCGTCAAGAAGCAGCTAATGCTGAATTAGCTGAACAAAACGCAGCTATCGCAGCTAACAACCAAGCTAAATTAGACGCAGCTCAAGCTGAATATGATGCTGCTAAAGCTGAATATGATGCAAAAACA
>JAFXJE010000063.1 GCA_017532485.1 Peptococcaceae bacterium
GACAACTGCTGATGGAACAGAAAAAATTACTGTTAAAGGTTTCACCGACCCATTTCATTTAGGTTTATATGATGCAAATAAATATCAAGATATTGCCAATGGTCAAATAACTGATGCTAGCAAAAATGATTTTCTTGATGAGGGCTGTTTACCAGAAACTATGGAGGAACTGATTTGGTCCAGTGGCAACTCAACTATTGCGAAGATTGAGCAAATCAATAATAGTACAGTTATTGTTACGCCAAGAAAAACAGGCAGTACATTCATAAAGGTTAAAGGAAAAACAAGTGGCAAGGTAAAAATTTTCCAAATTAATATTGAAGAATTACCTTTAGAAACAGTAACTATGGACCGTTCTTTAGGTTTTGAACTTGGTGCAGGTGAACAAGGTAAAGATTTATTGAAAATTGCCAAAGGTAATCGTGTAACTTTAGATGTAGAAGTAGTTCCTTACAATGCGACTAATATTGATTTGCGTTGGAAGAGCAATAATACTGATTTAGTTACAGTGGATAGTAAAGGAACTATGCGTGCGTTGGAAATAGACCCTAAGCTGGTAGATGTTATGGTTTATAATTATGATCGCAACAGCAATGGAACTGTTATTTCCGATACTATTCAGGTACAGGTAGTAGAACCGTTGTTAATTCCATATATTGATATTCGTGAATGTGATGAAAACATTGTCAATGTGGGTACTGTTGATGAAGCAACGGTGAAAACTAAAGGTGACCGTATTGATTTCAGTTATCGCTATTCGGTAAGCACTCAAGAAATTGAGCCAAAAGAACCTACCTTCAAAATAGTACAGGGTGAAACGGCAGAGTTGTGGGTTGAGTATGCTATCGAAAGAGATAAGGTTTATCAGCATAGGGCAGATGATGTCTTTTGGGAACCAATAAAGAAAAATTTAGTTTGGTTAGATTATAAAACTGACCGAGAAACGAAGCGTATTAACTTAGTAGATAATACTGGTAATACCAATGCCGAAAGTGATTGGTACACAGTAGATGAGGCTAATGGTGACCATATTCTGTATACTGCACATCTGGAATTAAAAGCGACTACTAATGTCAAGAAAACAGGTGAAATCATTCGTGTTGTAGGTACTAATGTGTATTATGAACAAAATGGAAAAACTCCTGCGTTGGATTGCAATATTCCGGCTGATGCAACTAATAATACAATAGAACGTAAAGATATTGGTTATCCTGGTTTTTATGTGGAAATAGAACCAATTCCACCAACTGCAATTGTAATTAGTGGAGTGCCTAAAATTTTAGCACTTGAAAAAAGTAAAAAATTGAAAATAAGCACTGATAATAGGGTCAAAGACAAACGCGTGACTTGGGAAATTGTGCAGATTGAAAAATTGGATGTTACTGGTGGAGCAACTGATGAAGCTGGTTTGATAAAAGAAACAGTTAATTTGGCTAATGGTAAGACGGTAGATATCCGTAATGATAATGGTCGCTTTGATTTATCCAAAGGCAGCCCTTATTATACACCGTTAGTTTTAACTGCTGATGAAGTTGCTACTTATGCAGTTATTGATGCTGATACAGGCGTTATTACCGGTAAGCGTGCTTGTCGTGCTTTAGTGCGAGCAACTTCTGTATCCGATGATACTATTTTTGCCGAAGCCTATGTTTATATTGGCACAAGAGTGAAAGCAGGCAAGCTAAATGAGACAAGTTTGACCTTGAAAGAGGGAGAAGTATTTGATTTGAATGTGGCGATGCAGCCACCACATCTTAATACCGATTACTTTGGAACAACTCCTGAAGCTGAGCCAAAGGTTATTAAATTTGAATCGGAAAATCCGTATATTGCAGAAGTAGACCAATGGACAGGTAAAGTAACAGCAATAAATGGTTCTTTAGAAGATGAATACACCTATATCTATGCTTATATCGGTAACAATGAAAAACGTTTGCGTTGTCGAGTAAATATTGTAGCAGGTGATTATACTTGGACAGATATGGGTGGCATCAAGGAAAACACAAAAGTGGAAATTGATGCTGTACCAGAGGCTAATTTTGAAGCAACTTATCAATCAGATATTCAGCTGCGTGTAGGCAAGAATATGAAGCTTCATTATCGCATGGTAGAAAGTAAAGCTGATATTGCTGATGTCAAGTGGTATGCTGCAACGGACAATGTTTTTGTTGACCAAGTTGGTAATGTAGTAGCTTTGGGTAATACAGATTCGGCAAAAGCTACTGTCTATGTTGTGCTGCAAGATAAGAGTGGCAAGATGTATAAGGTAACGTACAATATTACCATTAAGCCTGAGTTAAAGGTGGGTAATGATTTCTTGGGTTATGAAGACAGCTTGAAAGTTGAAGTAACAGCTGGTCAAGCAGTAACATTGAAAGCTGTAATTGCTCCTACGGAAGATTTGGAAGGGGAAAATTATGCAGGTGACTGGACAGTAACTGAATGGAAAACCACCAGCCGTTATGTGAACTTCTATACAGATAAAGATATTTTTGACAGTACCATTAACAGAGCTGATGGTGAGGAATTGACCATTAAGACCACTGCTGATATTGACGGCAAAAAAAGTGTTAATGCAGTTATTAAAGTAAAAAATAAAGCCAGTGGTGAAACAGCTACGGTTAATATCAAAATTTTAGCGAGAAAATAGGAGGGCAGGATAATGCAAAAAAATAAAAAAATTCGGTGGATAGCCTTACTTTGCTGCTTGCTCTTCTTGGTGGCAGGCCAGACGGCAGCTTTTGGAGCCGTTCCTTATGAAGTTGAAATAGCAAGTGGCAGCTCTGGTGTGCATCTAACCTATACAGCTGGTGATACTCAAAATCAGATTATAACTATGAAAATTAAAGGCGTTAATGCTAATGATTTGAATAATGTAACCTTTAGTTTTCCTGGCAACTATTTTATTCCTGTTAGTGCCGTTGCTAATGGGCAGGCAGGTACTGTCCAAGGTAATGTAGTTAGTTTTGAAACCATTAAACCAACTACAAAAACAATAACTGACCCAAATGATTTAAATGCGACCATAGAAGTACTGGACCCATTGGTGCAGGATATTCAAGTTACCTTTACGGTTGTTGGCAACCAAACTGTAGCGACATTAGAGCCTCAGACTGAGCTGGTTACTGTAACTTATGGTGGCAGCAATCAGGCTAAAACGGTGGAGGTAAAAGTAGCTGTTGAGCCTGCTGTAATTGATGTTACCAAGACAACTTTTGTTGTTGATTATATGCAGTATCATAAGCAGCCACATTTAAGTGAAAATCCAGCAATGGCTTTAGCTACTGTAGTAGTTAACTTTGCCGACCAATACGGCAATGCTACTAAAAAATGGCCGACAGGCAAATCTATGTATTTTGCGGCGGAAGGTGTAGCAGGTTTTGCTGAAATAAAACAAACAGTAAGCAATGGGATATTTAATGAAGTAAGTGATAACTCTGGTCATTTTTATGAAGCCAGCAGTACTACTGATGCACAAATGATTTTTCAGGTAAAAGGTCAAATGGGCAGCAGCTATACCTTTGCGCTTGGCTTAGGGGATAACGGTGCTGATAACAGTTCAACCATTAAAAGTTATTTTTCCAATGGGATGAATACTCCTATTGACTACAAAGTAGCTAAATTGAATATTACAGGAATTAATGTGAGTACCCACAATGATGGTCAAATTAAGATTGATGTCAGTATCCCGAACTATGACTTGACTGGGAAAACTGTAGAGGTAAAATTGCCTGCCAATTTTATGACGACGGAAACAAAAGAAAATGGTTTAGTAACGATTAACCCTAATGGGAGTTTGTTTGCTAATGTTGTTTCTGTGCCAGGAGAAGGTACTTACAATTATACAAATACAGATGGTGATTATAAGCTCTATATTGATGGTGTAGAGTATATGTTGACTAATTATGACGGCTGTATTATCGTTGTTCAGCCATCTTTATTACAAGTATTAATTGATAATGAGTTGGAATTTCGTCATGGTACAGGCAATGGGGTAATAGCCCCGAAAGAACTGACCTTTACTGTTTCCGGCATAGATACAAGCCAAGTGGATAAAATTGAGTTCCAAATCGAGCCACCAACAGTAGCTGATGGCAGTACTGGGTCTGCTGGGATGCGATTTAAAAATGACGGCAGTGGCAATTATATTTATGATTCTGCCAATAATACAGTAATCGTTAGTGGTCAATTTAAAGAAACCCAAACCTTTACCTTTCCAATAGAGTATGCTGATTCATCAAAAACTACTGTTGACGGGTTAAATGAGGTTTATCCTTTAAATATTATTACTAGAAAAAGTTCTGGTGATTTAGTTGAAAAAAGTAACAATGTAAAATTGCGTTATCGGATTACAGATAAGGTAATTGATGCTTCCCAGACAACTTTCACTGATTTTAGAACTGTATCGGTAACAGGCAATCAATGTGCCGTAGAAATCAAGATGACTATTAATGAGCCTGAATTAAATGGGCGTGGTGTTTATCTGTGGATTACTGATGAATATGGTAATATTGTAAATGTTAAAGACCGTTTTGATATTCAGCTGGTAGGTAAAGCTGCTGATTCGTTATTCTTAATGAATACAGAATTAGCAGCTGTAGAGGGTAGTGTTAAAGGTGATAGAAACGTCTTTAAAGTCTTTCTTAAAGGTGCAAAGACTGATGTCAGCAGTATCGAAGAAGATGGACCAAATTTAGGTGAAGAAGAAATGTTGTTTCGCATTACTTCTTCCTTGGATGGTAATTATCGCTTGAATATTGCTACTGGAAGAACAGCTAAAGAGGCTCTGGAAAACAGTGGGATAGTAGGCACTTTAAATCATAAAGAGTCGGATATTTTCACTTTTGTGCAGGAAAGCAATTTGCCAATCGTAAATATTCGTAATGTAGGAGATATTTACTATAATTATGCAGATGCAGGCTTAACAGCTCCTGGACCTGGCGTAATCGAAGTGGAAATTGCTAATATTGAGTTTATCACAGAGGCGCAAGGTGCAGATAATTTCTACATTCGTCTGCCAGAAGGTTTAGAATTAGCTGATGATTCCGTTTATAAAGCAGGAGATTATGTGAAATTAAATCCTACTAATGCTATGGACGATGAAAATGCTGTTGCTAAACATTATCGCTGGCAGTTCTCCTTAAGTGAAATTACTTCTGATTTGACCAACGGTTTGGAAAGTGGAGCAGACAAAGTAATTGATGTGAGTGAGTTTACTTTTTATCGTGGAATGAGAGCTTCCAGTAATGCAGATGATACTTATATGCAGGAAATCAGAGTAGATATTACTTCTGATTTAACCTTTAAATCCTTTGTAGCTAACTTGTATCAATTCTTGCAGGCAACTTTTGGGACACCTGCGTATCCTAAAGAAGATATTAGTTTAAATATTGCTCCACAGGAAACTATTTACAGCAGTGAAGCTTTTAATAATAGTACAGGTATTTTATTTTGGTTTTCCAATGGTAGTGAAAGTATTTTAACCACAGAGCAAGTGACAGTTAAAGCTACTACCTTAGATGCGAATGGCAAAGAAGTAACCAATCCATTAGCAGCTTGCACTGATACTAGTTTGGTAAAAGAAAATCAAAATAAATTTAAGCTGGATTGGAAATTGGATGAACAAGCCAAACCTATTCCAGGCGTTTTAAACGAAAAATTAGCAGTACAATTTGCTGAAAAAGGCGAATATCAGTTGAATATAGCATTAATTTTCCCAAGCAATGCTGCGATAATGCCAATTGATGCTGAAGCAGACGAGGAAGAAGAGGAAAATACGCCAGTTGTTAATCCGGCAGCAGATATTTCTTTACCAAATACAACAACCACTATGTTTGTGCAAGTAAAGGTAACAGAAAAACCAACTACTCCGGAAACACCTGATGAAAATGAAACTTGGAATTTAGCCTTAACGGTGGATGGTACAGCTTATACAGCTGTTGACCATGTTTATACTATTACTGGCAAAAAAATAGGTGATAAAATTGCCTTAGCAGGTAAATTGACAGATAAAATAGGTAATCCTCTTGTTGGTGTGAATGTTGCTATCAGTGGTGAAGTTTGGACTTACACCGGCAACACTACAACCGTAACTTCTGCTACGGGAGAATTTGCTTTTACAATTTCAGCAGCTAGTGAAGGTACTCCACATTTGTTGACTTTGGCCTTAGATAGTAAGTTGGCAGATAATACTTTTACTACGAACTATAGTCTGAAAATTACAGTTACTGACGGCACAGTAGAAGATACCGAAGGTGAATATACTGTAGATAAAGTAAAAGTAGTTTCTACGGTTGCCGTAGACGATATGGCAGTAGTTTATTTAGATGTTTATGATGAAAATGATGAACGCATTGAGATAACATCTAATAGTCAAGCGCGTGGTATTTTTAAAGAGATAGAATTCCGTGACTTACCTGACCGTTCTGATTTATATGACAGTGATATCTTTGTCAGAGCTAATAATGGTGGGATTGAAGTTTATTTCTATCCTGACTATCGTGGTGATTATTATATTCGCATGACTACCAATTCTGGTGACGGTCAAATTATCAATGCTAGCTTTGAAGCAGTCTTACAAAATGAAATAGTTGATATCCAGCTTGTTTATCCGGAAAAAACTTTAGGGATTGGTCAAACTTCCTCAGCAGCTCAAATTATTACCTATGATAAAAACGGTGTAGAAGCGGAAGTAGCTATCGTGAAATCAGGTTGGGAATATTATTACCAAGGCAGTGCTGCTCAAAGCATTGATGAATGGGGTCGTTTGACCTTAAGAGATAATGAACGCTACATTGGTTCCACAGTAAGCGTAACGGTATATCATGAACGTTCTGGTTTAACAGCGACTTATACTTTCAATGTAAATGATAAATCGCACATAGAAGAAGATGATGGTTTAGATGTAAGCGGGATTGTCCTGCCTGATGATTTTGGGGCAGTAGGTCAGACTAACCAATATCAATTTTATCTAGTTGACCGCAATGGTTTTACTGTACAATTAGCTCAGGGACAAATGAGCAGCTATAATGGTGCAGAAGCAGAAGTAACTGTTTATTCTAAACCTTATGGTGCGTATGTTGATGCCTATATTTCTAATAATGGTCAATCCATGGAAGACAATGGTTTTGGTTATCTTTATGTTAATTGTGACCGAGAAGGTACAGTACGTTTAAATGTACGGTTGAAAATCTACAACCCAAGAACAGTTCATAATTATACCTACAATAATTATGAATATTATAATAAAA
>JAFXJE010000006.1 GCA_017532485.1 Peptococcaceae bacterium
AGCACCTAACTCTAACATATCTTGTGCTTCCACAGTACCAGGAGCAGGCACTTCTAAAGCATACTTTCTAAAATCAGGTAATTTCAAATCGCGCAGCAACAAACCACCATTAGCATGTGGATTGGCTGCCATCCGACGATTGCCTTGTGGAGCAAAAGCCTCCAATTCAGCTGTTAACTTACCTTCCTTAGTAAACAATTCTTCAGGACGATAACTACGCATCCATTCTTCCAACATTTGCACATGCTCAGGTTTATTCATACTAATCGGTACTTGGTGTGCCCTGAAAGTATCCTCGATAAACTTGCCGTCTACTTCTTTCGGACCAGTCCAGCCTTTCGGTGTCCGTACAACAAGCATAGGCCAGCGAATATCCTCATGTTTTTGACCATTGCGTGCTTTTTGTTGAATGTTCTGAATATCTTCATAAGCACTTTCTAAAGCTTCTGCCATAGCAGGATGCATAATTTCAGGGTCACTACCTTCAACAAAGTAAGCATGCCATCCCATTCCGGCAAAAAATTGAGTTAAATCTTCTTTAGAAATGCGTGCCAAAATAGTAGGATTAGCTATCTTGTATCCATTTAGATGTAAAATAGGCAAGACTGCCCCATCAGTCACAGGATTAAGGAACTTATTGCTCTGCCATGCAGCAGCTAATGGTCCAGTTTCCGCTTCTCCATCACCTACTACACAAGCTGCAATTAAATCAGGATTATCAAATACAGCCCCAAAAGCGTGAGCTAAGGAATAGCCCAACTCACCACCTTCATGAATTGACCCAGGAACTTCCGGTGCTACATGACTAGATATACCTCCAGGGAAAGAAAATTGTTTAAACAATTTTTGCATCCCCGCTTTATCATAACTGACATTTGGATAAACTTCACTATAAGTACCATCCATCCAAGCCTGTGCTACCATTGCATTACCACCATGTCCTGGACCGGATAAATAAATCATGTTCAAATCATAGCGATTTATTAATCTATTCAAATGGGTATAAATAAAATTTTGCCCCGGTACCGTTCCCCAATGCCCAACTATTTTGCGCTTAATTTGTTCTCTAGTCAAAGGTTCTTCCAAGAGTGGATTATCCAACAAATACAATTGACCTACAGATAAGTAATTAGCAGCACGCCACCATTTATCCAGTAACAACAATTCCTCAGCAGATATTATTGGCTTTTTCATAACATTCTCCCCTTCCATAACTTTGATATATTTTCGCATCTTAATTCATCATTATTTTAACATTTTCACCTCTTTTCAGCAATCTCTTCTCTAAACGAAAACGAGCTGAGATAAAATTAACCTCAGCTCTGTTTTCTTTTTTAACCCATCAAGACTCCCAATGCTAAAAAAGCTATGGTTAAAACAAAAATTAAACCTACATAAAGAAGTACATATTTCAACCAGCGTTCATAAGGAACATGAGCTACTGCTAATGCCCCCATAACTACAGCACTCGTTGGCGTGATAAGATTAACCAGCCCAGAGGCAGATTGAAACGCTGTTACAATCAAAGCACTGCTAATACCAGTAAACTCTCCTAAAGGTGCCATAATTGGAATAGATAATGTTGCCAAACCTGAACTAGATGGAATAAGAAATGACAACGGTAAATAGATAATGTAAGTTAAAATAATAAATAGCAGCGAATGGCTATTTTGTAGTGCCATTTCACCCCAGTTTAAGATAGTGTCGGTAATCATGCCGTTATTCATAATAACCGTTATTCCACGCGAAATAGCGATAATAAAGGCAACACCCAGCAAATCAGCTGCACCACCTACAAAACCGGAAATAATATCATCTTCCGACATACGTACTGCAATCCCTACGATTAACCCACCTACTAAAAATAAACCTGACAGTTCGACAAAATACCAACCTAAAGTTGGCAGAAAAGTAATCCCCAAATCTGAAAATGGAATAACTGAATAAATCATTAACAAAAAGGTTAAGACAAATACCGTTAAAGCTATTTTATGTTCCCTTGTTAATTCCATTTTTTTGCCGTCATTGCTTTGTAAGGCAAAGCGTTCTCTGTTTTCTTTATACTGGTCAGCAACAATTGATAATTCAGGCTGCTTTCTCACTTTTTCAGCATAGCGTAAAACAAACGTAATTGCCAAAGCCTCAAAAACAAGCCACATCAAGATACGCAGGAGTATCCCATCTCCTAAAGATATACCAGCAAAACCAGAGGCTATACCTGTTGCAAATGGATTAACTGTGGAACACAAAGTCCCTGTTCCTGCACCCAATAATATTACCGCAACAGCTGTAACAGTATCGTAACCTGCTGCAATAAAAACCGGCAACAGCAAAGGATAAAAAGCCATTGTTTCTTCCCACATACCAAAAGTAGTGCCACCTAAACCAAAAAGCAGCATTAAAATTGGAATCATGTATTTTTCTTTACCTTTAAGCTTAAGGACAATATTGCCAATTCCCGCATCAATAGCACCGGTTTTCATCACAACTCCTAAAAAACCACCTACCATCAAAATAAAGATAGCTATCTCTACGGCTTCATAAAAGCCATGAAAGGCGGCTAGAATAGCATCTCCCAAGTTTTGACGTGCTTGAGCTACTTGATGATAAGTACCAGCAATAGGCTGTTCCACACCACTGTCATTAATTATATATTCATATTGGCCAGCCGGAATAATCCAAGTCATAATCATGATAATCAGGATAATGGAAAGTAAGATTGTATACGCACTTGGCATACGCAAATTTCTCATTCTCATCACCTCATTATCACTGTGCCGGTTTTACCTTCTAAAGCTTCTCCAGCCTTATACAGGGAAGTAATTATCGCCTTTCTTCCCGGCTTTGATTTAGCAAATTTTACTGCTGCCTGCATTTTCGGCAACATACTACCGGCAGCAAAGTGACCTTCATCAATAAATTTTTCGGCTTCTTGCACAGAAATTTGCTCTAGTTTCTGCTCATTTGGTTGACGGAAGTTTAAATAAACATTTTCTACTTCCGTCAAAATCATTAAAATATCAGCAGCCATCCCTTCAGCCAAACGCTCAGCCGCTAAGTCCTTATCAATAACAGCAGCAACACCTTGTAAGCCACCTTCCTGCGTATTAATAACAGGAATGCCACCTCCACCACAAGTTATGGTTATTGTGCTGTCCCAAAGTGTTTTTATTGTATCAATTTCCACTATGTCTAGAGGCTGCGGCGAAGCAACAATTCTTCGCCAGCCTCGCCCCGAGTCTTCTTGCATTTGGTAACCTTTTTCCTGCATCAGCTGCCGGGCTTCCTGCTCTGTATAAAACGGCCCTATTGGTTTCGTAGGTTTTTTAAATGCAGGGTCTTGTTCATCCACAACCACTTGAGTTACTACCGTAACTACCGGTATTTCCTTGCCACGTTTGCTTAACGCCTTCTTCAAAGCTTGTTGAATGTGATAACCAATATAGCCTTGGCTCATCGCACTGCACACATCAAAAGGCAAAGCTGGTGTAACATCTTTTGCCGTTTCCGAAGCCAAAATAATTCTGCCCACCTGAGGTCCATTACCATGAACTATCGCTAATTCATATCCACAGCAACTCAATTCGGCAATATATTCACTTGTTTTGGCAACGACATTCATTTGCGATTCAGAGGTTGGGGGCAAGCCTTTTTCTTCCAAGGCATTACCACCTAAAGCAATAACCACTTTGACTGGCTCTTGCATAGCAAGCACTCCCTTCCTTATCCTAAAGTGGCTACCAAGACAGCTTTAATACTGTGCATTCTATTTTCTGCTTCATCAAAAACAACAGAATGTTTGCTGCGGAATACTTCATCGGTAACCTCGCAAATGTCGATTCCTTTTTCTTTCCATTCAGCCGCCAATTTAGTGTGCATATCGTGGAATGAAGGCAAACAATGTAAATAAATAACATCAGGATTACCTGTTTCTTTTAGCATATCCATAGTAACTCTATATGGTGATAATAATTTTTCTCGTTCAGGAATTAAATCTTCTTCACCCATAGATGCCCAAATATCGCCATAAATGACATCTGCACCCTTTAGACAACTACGGTCATCAGTAATCTCAATAGTTGCTCCTGTTTCTTGAGCTACTTTTTGTACTTCTTGCAAAATATTTTTATCTAGTTCCTCGGCTAAATGTTTTGGCCCTAAGCCGACAAAGTGCATTCCCATTTTGGCACACCCGTACATCCAAGCATAGCACATATTATTGCGTACATCGCCAGGGAAGACTACTTTTACCTCTTTCAAAGGTTTAGCAATATGCTCTTCAATAGTCATCATATCCGCTAAAATTTGTGTTGGGTGGTCAGCGTCAGTTAAACCATTAAATACAGGTACTCCAGCATGTTTAGCTAATTGTTCCACAACTGCTTGCTCAAAACCACGATATTCAATACCATCAAAAAATCTTCCTAAAACTTTAGCCGTATCTTCCAGAGACTCTTTTTTACCC
>JAFXJE010000064.1 GCA_017532485.1 Peptococcaceae bacterium
ATCTTTAGTCTGCCCCAATAATTGATATTCACCATGTTGATTAATTTTCACAATATTAGTATGACCACCTGATACAACCAAACATAATAATGGCAATTCTAAATCTTGATGGGTCAAAAAATTGGCATAAATATGTCCTTCAATATGATGCACACCAATTAAAGGTTTTCCGGCTGCATAAGCTAAAGCTTTCGCTGTAGATAAACCAACTAACAACGCTCCAACTAACCCTGGACCATAAGTAACTGCAATATGAGTTAAATCTGCTAAAGTCATCTTAGCTTGGTCAAGAGCTTCTTGGATAACTACACTTATCATCTCAAGATGTTTACGGGAAGCTATTTCAGGCACTACGCCACCATAACGCTGATGTACTTCTATTTGAGTAGATACTACATTCGCTAAAATTTCTGTACCATTTTTAATAATTGCTACAGCTGTTTCATCACAACTAGACTCAATAGCAATAATTATTGTATCTGCCATCATTTATCCTCCCCTTCCTTATTTAGCTCGCACCACATAATTAATGCATCTTCTTTATCTTCATAATATTTCTTTCGTATGCCTTGCGTTTCAAAACCCATGCGCTCATAAAGACGTTGCGCTGATTGATTAGAAACACGCACTTCCAAAGTCATACGTTCAATATTACGCATTTTGGCTATTTCCATCAAACCCGTTACTAACATTTGTCCCAAACGCTTGCCACGCAGCTCAGGCACAACAGCAATATTAGTAATATGACCTTCATCAATAATGCCCCAAAAACCACCATAAGCCACAACTTTGCTTGTATCTTCAACAGGAACAATTACCCCATAATAAGCAAGTTCATTTTTTTCTATTTCATCCCGCATAGACTTTTCCGACCAAGGGTCTGCAAAACAAATTTGTTCCAAGGCACAAACTTGTTCGACATCTAAAATGGTCATTGGACGGAACAAGTATTGTGCTTCATCTCCCATTGTACTTCTGCCTCCGATTTGCGAATATAAATAGGTTCTGTTGTATATAAATCTGCATATTCTCCTTGTTTAGCTTTTTCCAAAGCCAAAACTGCTAGTGCCGCAGCTCTTGGTAAATGTTGATGCATTGGCGCAAAATGGCAATAATCACCCAATTTTGCTTGAAATACATCAGCATAGGCATTTAATCCATCACCTAAAAACCATACATCTTGCTTCAACTCAAGTAATTGCTCAGCCAAATCTTCGGCAGCAATTGCTTGATATTCGCTTTTTCTTTGCCAATTTCCTTGTTCTGTAGCGTATAGTGCAGTATAAACTTGTTTTTTTTGTGCGTTCAAAACAGGGCAAACCAACCCAGGATAATTGACTAAATTATACGCCATGCAATCTAAAGTAGGAACAACCACCAGCTTAGCTCCACAACCTTGAACTAGACCCTTAGCTGTTGCCATACCAATTCTTAAACCAGTAAAGGAACCAGGTCCTTGCATAATAGCTACCACATCTAAGTTCTCCGGTTTCAATTTTAATTCCTCTAATAAACTAACTATCATTGGTAATAATTTTTCAGAATGTGTATTTTCTGTATTTACCATCATTTCACCCAATAAGCGTTGCTCATCTGCTACGGCAATACCAGCTACTGGGGTGGAACTATCTATACTTAGTATAATCACAACCGGTCAACTCCTCTATCAATCGTTCATATTCCTCACCATGAGGCTCTAACTCCAGCACTCTGCCTTCTGCAGTAACACGAATATAAATGCCTAAATATTCTTCCGGCAATAAAGACTCAATTATATTTGCCCATTCAACTACAGTAAATCCTTCACCATAAAAATATTCTTCATAACCCAAATCATATAATTCTTCAGGATGTTTCAGACGATAAACATCCATATGGTAGAAAGGCAGGCGACCAGTTTCATATTCATGAATAATTGTAAAAGTAGGACTGCTGACTAAGTCAGTAATACCCAAACCTTTGGCAATTCCTTGACTTAAGGTAGTTTTGCCCGCACCTAAATCACCATCTAAAGCTAAAAAATAACCTGGCTTAGCCAACTGACCAAAACGTTCACCAAGATAATTCATTTCTTCTGCTGATTTCGCTGTAATTTTTATCATCATAATCACCTTTCCCTTTCTCATCTATTATGGGAAAATGTCTTTTCTTTTATGTAAGTTAAATAAAAAAATGGTACTGTATCGACATCCTCTATCGAATACAGCACCATTTGAATGGGCGTTGACGGGATCGAACCGCCGACATCCTGCTTGTAAGGCAGACGCTCTCCCAGCTGAGCTAAACGCCCAAAGTGACCTGTAGGGGATTCGAACCCCTGAATGCCAGCGTGAAAGGCTGGTGAGTTAAGCCCCTTCTCCAACAGGCCATGCAATGTTATATATGGTGGGCCCACTTGGTTTCGAACCAAGGACCGTCCGGTTATGAGCCGGATGCTCTAACCCCTGAGCTATAGGCCCATATGCTTCCTATCGGAAGAACCTTAGCCATTATATAACATATTTTAGCATTGTGTCAACTACTTTTTTAAACTTTTTAAAAAATTTTTTTAATTTTTGCTGATTTTTAATCTAAATAATCTTTTAACTTTCTACTTCTGCTTGGATGTCTCAATTTACGCAAAGCTTTTGCTTCGATTTGACGAATACGTTCTCTAGTAACACCAAATTCTTGACCTACTTCTTCCAAAGTTCTAGAACGACCATCATCAAGACCAAAACGCAGGCGTAAAACTTTTTCTTCACGAGGTGTTAAAGTATCTAAAACACTTTCCAACTGTTCTTTTAACAAGATATAAGATGCTGCTTCAGCAGGAGCAGGTGCTTCTTCATCTTCAATAAAATCACCTAAATGACTATCTTCTTCCTCACCAATAGGTGTTTCCAAAGAAACAGGCTCTTGAGCAACTTTTTGAATTTCGCGCACACGTTCTACTGGGATTTCCATTGCTGCTGCAATTTCTTCCGGTGTAGGATCTCTTCCCAATTCCTGCAAGAGTTGACGAGAAACACGAATCAATTTATTAATAGTTTCCACCATATGCACAGGAATACGAATAGTTCTAGCTTGGTCAGCAATAGCTCTCGTAATTGCCTGACGAATCCACCAAGTAGCATAGGTACTAAACTTAAAGCCTTTGCCGTAATCAAATTTTTCAACCGCTTTGATTAAGCCTAGATTACCTTCTTGAATTAAATCCAAGAACAACATCCCACGCCCTACATAACGCTTAGCAATACTTACAACTAAACGCAAATTAGCTTCGGCCAATTGTTTTTTTGCCTCTTCATCGCCTTGTTCCATACGTTTTGCCAAAGCTACTTCCTCTTCAGCTGTCAGCAATGGCACGCGACCAATTTCTTTTAAATACATTCTTACTGGGTCATCTATACCTACGCCTTCCGGCACACTTAAATCCAAATCAACAATATCTTCCTCAACTTCATCCGCAGGAATATCATCATCAATTTCTAAAGCTTCTATCATCAAATTTTCTGTATCTATGCTTTCATCCGTTATAGCATCATCTGCTTCAATCGACTTGTCATCATTCACCAGATTAATCCCCATAGCATTAATCTGCACATAGATATCATCCATTTGTTCAGGAGAAAGATCTGCGGTACTTAGGACATCCATAATCTCTTGATAAGATAAAACACCTTTTGATTTTCCTTTTTCGATTAATTGCTTAATTTTTTCTTTTTCTGCTTGAATATTTTCGTGATTATCAGTCATTAGATTATTCCCCCTTTCTCATTACTTCGCACTCTCTTTTTTCCTGACGTACTTTTTCTAAATCTTTCAATGCTTGCAGCATTTCTTCTGTTGCCCCCATTTTTTCTGCTTCAGCCAATTTGCGAACCAGAAGTTGATATTGATTATCTAATTGTTCTTGTCTAAGCTGTAAAATATACAGCTGAACATTTTGTTCTTTTTCAGCCACTTTTTCGGCAGTTACCAAACACTTTGCTAACAAATCACTGTATTCAGCAGCTATTTCACCACTATTAACAGCACCTTGGCGTTCTATTTGCTCTTCAAAAGCTTGATATAACTTATGCAGTGCCGGACTAAACAAACGTCCACCACCGAGCTGCTTTATCATCGCCAATTTTTCCGGCTGTGTATATAACATTCCTAAGACAAGCATTTCCATCTCTCCAGCAGAAACAATTTCTTCTTTTTCCGAAGTTGCTTCTGTTTCTTGTGCTTTAGCCACACTGACACCTGCTTGTTGTTTTTGCCGATACTGGCGAAGCTCATCCCACAAAGCTTTCTCAGATACCTGTATTCGACTGCACACTTCCCTTATAGCACTTTCTAAAGCGACAGCACTGGAAAGTTTTAATAAATCAGGTAATAACTTCTCTACAATTTCCTGCTTGCCGGAAATACTGTCTATATTAATATTTTCCATTAATCTACTAATCTTATACACAATTAAATCTTGACTTTTCAAAATTAATTGTTCAAAGGCTTCTTTACCCTGCGTTTTCAAATATTCATCAGGGTCGGCATTATTTGGAATATGGACAACCCGACATTTACAGCCAAGATCAGATAAAACATCTAAGCAACGTGTGGTCGCTTTCATCCCAGCTCCATCCCCGTCAAAAGCAATAGCCATCTGATAACTGTTTCGCATAAGTAATTTTCCTTGCTCCGGCGTAAAAGCCGTACCCAAAGGAGCAACAGCATTGGTAATTCCATGCTGATGACAACTAATTACATCCATATACCCTTCAACGATAACAGCCATATCCTTATCGCGAATAGCATTTTTAGCCAAATGCAAGCCATATAAATTTTTACTTTTATGAAATAGTGGTGTATCTGGTGAATTCAAATATTTTTGTGGACTACTGTCCTTATCAATAATTCTTCCACCAAAGGCAATAACTTCACCACGGTCATTGCAAATTGGAAACATCAATCTTCCCCTAAAGCGATCATAGTAACGGTTTGATTGTTTTCCCGGACTGATTAAACCAAGCTGGAGTAACTCTTCCGGCTGCACACCATGACTTCGCATAAATTGGTAAAGATTATCCCAGCCCATAGGCGCAGCCCCCAGCTGGAACTTAATAATCATTTCCTGAGTTATACCACGTTGCTGCAAATATTGTCGAAAAACTTTTCCCGCTTCAGTTTCCAATAATACCTTATGGTAATATTTGGCTGCGGCTGTATTTATCTGCAAATAACGCTTGCGTTCCTCTATTTTCTTTTTTTCAACAGGAGATAATTCCCTTTCCGGCAAAGTAATATTAGCACGTTTGGCCAATTTTTCTACTGCCTCCGGAAAACTTAGTCCTTCAATTTCCATAATAAAGCGAAATACATTTCCACCCTTGCCACACCCAAAACAATGGAAAATCTGTTTTGTCGGCGAAACAGAAAAAGAAGGTGTTTTTTCATGATGAAAAGGACATAATCCTTGATAATTATTTCCTCTTCTCTTTAACGGTACATACTCGCCGACGACTGACACAATATCGTTTTTGGCGATAATTTCGTCTAAAATCTCCTGCGGTATATATCCCATCGACATAAAAAATCACCTAAATTCAATTATCCTGCTTATAATTCTCTATTAATTCTCTAAAATTTTCAAAATTCCTCTTTTATTTACACAAATATTTACACAAAAAATTTTATTAAATAAATGAACGTGGAATTGTCAATTTTTTAAAAGTTTCAATACAGTAGTTGTCCGACATACCAGAAATATAGTCAGCTACCCCAATAGGCACTCCTTCTTCTTCAGCGATTTGTTGATAAAGCACCGGTATTTCCTCAGCGTGTTTACAATAATATTCGAATAAGAAATTCACCACTAGAGTAGCCCGTTCTCTTTCTAAGGAGCAAATACCACTTTTATAGACATTTTCAAACATATAATTACGCAAGCCTTTTAATGCATTATCAACTTCTTCGGAAAAAGATAAAACTAATTTTTCATCTGGGGCAGCATTTTTCATTTTTTCTAAAGAAGTATTGACCATGTCTTGAACCAATGTTGTAATTCTATCACCGTGACTATGCCCTAAAACATCAATATATTCTTTAGGCAAACCATCTTCTGTCAAAATTCCTGCTCTAATACTGTCATCTATATCATGTTGAACATAGGCAATCTTATCACTGAAATGAATAATTTGTCCTTCTAAAGTGGAGGCACAACTCCCCTCTTTCCCATATCCACTATGATAAAGAATACCATCTAAAACTTCCAAGGAAAGATTTAAACCTGTTTTATCCTTGTGTTTTTCTATTCGTTCAACCACACGTACACTATTTTGATTATGACAAAAACCACCAGCTAAAAGTCCATTTAAAACTTCCTCTCCAGTATGCCCAAAAGGTGTATGTCCCAAATCATGGGCTAAAGCAATGGCTTCAATTAAATCTTCATTTAACTGTAATGCTCTACCAATAGTCTTAGCTATTTGATTCACCTCTAAAGTATGCGTTAAGCGAGTGCGATAATGGTCACTGCCGGGAGTAATATATACCTGTGTCTTTTGGTTTAAACGCCTAAAAGCCTTAGAATGAATAATTCTGTCTCTATCTCGCATAAAACAAGTCCGTAATTCATCAAGTTCTTCTGCAATTTTGCGCCCTTTACTGCAATCAGAATAGACAGCAAAAGGTGAAAGACGCAAATGTTCATACTCCTCTATTCTTTCTCGAATAGTAGTTTTTTCAGATACCATCTATGCTCCCCCCTACACTATGTATTATGTATGCATATATATTCGCAATTAGAACAAAAAGTTCCTTTTTTTTCATAGAAATTCACAAAAACAATTTCTATCTTCATAAAAAAACAAACTTTTACAAAATCTTACCGAATATTTTTCTCGGAAAAAATTGCAAAAGTTTGTTTATCTTTATTCTTCTTTACCCAAGTCAACAAAAGCTTTAGTAATATTTGTTTTCGTTACACGCCCGATAACTTCCAAACGATTATCAGCAAGAGTTTTTACTACAGGCAAACCATCAATTTCATGCTCAATCATCTTTTTCGCCGCACTCCAAAGAGTTTCCTGCTCCTCTGCCACAACGATATTAGGCATTCTTGTCATGATAACGCCTATCGGCAACTGATTAATGTCAGCTTTACCGATAGCTATCTTCAGCATATCTTTGCGCGAGCTGATACCTTCCAAACAATTATCCTTATCGACAACAAAAATTGTCCCAACATCTTGAACAAACATATTGACAATAGCATCATAAACGGAAGTATCTTCTGTCACCACTACTGGCTCTGAATGATAATCACTAACCGATAACTCTTCTAGTTTACCGTAAATACGATAAGCATTTTGTTCACCTTTATAATAATAACCAACGCGTGGACGCGCCTCTAATAATCCTATTTGTGTCAAAAAAGCTAAATCTGGTCTTAACGCTGCTCTAGTCATGTCTAAAAGTTGAGCAACACTCTCACCGGTAATAGGACCCTCTTGTTTCACAATTTCAATTATTTTTTCTTGACGTTCGTTTAATTGCATAGTTTATGCCCCCTGCCTAGGATCTAAAATTACTGTACTGCAATTCAACACCGTAATCTTGCCCTTTCAGAAAAGCATTAACCTCCTGCAAATCATCAATTTTTTTGCCGCTAACACGAATTTGGTCGTCTTGTAATTGCGCTTGTACTTTTACTTTTAGAGTCTTGATGTCTTTCATAATCTTTTTAGCTACATCAGCCTCAATACCTTGACGAATTTTTACCATCTGACGCACCATCGCACCAGCTGCTGGTTCTATTTTACCATATTCCAAATTTTTAATAGCTACACCACGTTTTAAGAATTTACTTTGTAAAACGTCAATAATATTTTTCAAACGCATTTCATCTTCTGTAACAATTTTAATTTGGTCGCCTTCCAATTCTACGACACTTTTAGAACCTTTAAAATCATAACGTTGAATGATTTCTTTTGTTGTTTGATTAATAGCGTTGTTTACTTCCTGCATATTTACTTCTGATACAATATCAAAACTAGGTTCTTTAGCCATTACTATGACCTCCTCAGATTAAAATTCTGCACTATTTACAACTCTAGGGAAAGCGATAACATCACGAATGTTGCTCATGCCGCTTAAATACATGATTAAACGTTCAAAACCTAAACCAAAACCGGCATGGCGTGTCCCACCGTAGCGACGTAAATCCATATACCACCAGTAATCTTCTGGGCTAAGTTGTAATTCAGCCATACGTTGTTCCAATACATCTAATCTTTCTTCACGTTGACTGCCGCCGATAATTTCCCCAATACCAGGTACTAATAAATCCATTGCCGCAACAGTTTTGCCATCATCATTCAGACGCATATAGAAAGCCTTGATATCTTTTGGATAATCTGTTACGAAAACAGGTTTTTTGAAGTATTGTTCTGTTAAATAACGTTCATGTTCAGTTTGTAAATCAATACCCCACTCAACAGGATATTCAAACTCAACATCTGCTTTTTGCAGAATTTCTACAGCTTCTGTATAAGTAACTCGACCAAAATCAGAATTTAAAATATGATTTAATCTGTCCAGTAACTCTTTATCAACAAATTGGTTGAAAAATGCCATTTCTTCTGGCAGTTCATCTAAAGCATAACGAATAAGATATTTCATCATATCTTCAGCTAATTCCATATCCATTTCTAAATCAGCGAAAGCAATTTCCGGCTCCAACATCCAAAACTCAGCTGCATGACGTGCAGTATTGGAGTTTTCTGCTCTGAAAGTAGGACCAAAAGTATATACTTTATTGAAAGCCATTGCAAAAGTTTCAGCATTTAATTGACCACTTACAGTCAAATTAGCTGTTTTACCGAAGAAATCTTGACTATTATCTACTTTGCCTTCTTCTGTACGTGGCAGATTATCTAAATCTAAAGTAGTCAAGCGGAACATTTCACCAGCACCCTCACAGTCGCTAGCTGTAATAATAGGTGTATTAACATAAACGAAATTTCTTTCTTGGAAATATTGATGAATTGCATATGCCAAAGCAGAGCGCAAACGGAAAACAGCAGAAAAAGTATTACTTCTTGGTCTCAAATGAGCAATTGTCCGCAAATATTCAAAAGTATGACGTTTTTTCTGCAATGGATAATCGGAAGGGCAGCTGCCTTCTACAATAATTTCTGTGGCTTTTAATTCAAAAGGTTGTTTTGCACCTGGAGAAGGTACTAACTGACCTTTGATAATTAATGCTGTACTAATATTCAAATGGCTGATTTCATCATAATTGTTTAAATTGGCTTCTTCAAAAACAACCTGTAAAGGCTGGAAGAAACTACCGTCATTAAGCTCAATAAAACCAAAGTTTTTAGATACACGGATATTGCGAATCCAACCTGCAACTTCAATTTCTTGATTTAAATAATTCTCACTTTGGCGATACAATGCTTTAATTTCAACCAATTCTATTCACTCCTTAATATAAATATGCTGTTTATTGTTAGATTATGAGTTAAATTTACTTAATACTTCCTAATATATAATACGATAATGCTTTCACACTGTCAAACATTTATGCCATTTCCAATCCACAACTTCCGGCATATCTACACCATACTCATGGATATATTGTTTATGCTCAATTAATTTATCCTGCATTTCTTGAACCAAAAAAGCTCCACGATATTGTAATTTTGGAATTAAATTAATCGCTGCGATTACTAAATGAAAACGGTCAATGTCATTTTGTACTCGCATATCAAACGGTGTTGTAATTGTTCCTTCTTCTTTGTAACCATGCACATGTAAATTTTTATTTTGTCGCTTATAAGTTAATTCATGGATTAATGATGCATAACCATGATACGCAAATAGTATAGGCTTATCTTTAGTAAAGAGCATATCATATTCATCCTGTGATAAACCATGTGGATGCTGCGACTGGTCTTGCAGACGCATTAAATCCACTATATTAATTACTCTGATTTTAATTTCCGGCAATTTTTCTCTTAAAATCGATACGGCAGCCAAAGTTTCCAAAGTTGGCGCATCACCACAGCAAGCCATAATAAGATCAGGCTCTGCTCCAGCATCATTAGAAGCCCATTCCCAAATGCCGATACCTTGCGTACAATGTTTAACAGCCTGTTCCATTGTCAACCATTGTGGTCGAGGATGTTTGGATGTAACCATGACATTAATATAATTTCTGCTTCTGATGCAATGGTCAAAACAACTTAACAAACAATTAGTATCAGGAGGAAAATACATTCTCACTACATCAGCTTTTTTGTTGGCTAAGTGGTCAATAAATCCAGGGTCTTGATGAGTGTAACCATTGTGATCCTGCTGCCAAACATTAGAGGATAAAATATAGTTTAAAGAAGCTATTTCTGCACGCCAAGGCAACTCACTAGTTACTTTTAACCATTTAGCATGCTGGGAAGCCATCGAATCTACAATTCTGATAAATGCTTCATAACTGTTAAAAATACCATGTCGCCCTGTCAGCAAATATCCTTCCAGCCATCCTTCGCAACAATGTTCGGACAGCATAGAGTCCACTACTCGACCATCAGAGGATAAATATTCGTCACCATCTATAATTTCCTCTTGCCAAACACGATTAGTAACTTCAAAAACTTTATTTAAACGATTAGACATTGTTTCATCAGGACCAAAAATTCTAAAGGTATGAGGATTTTCTGCCACAACATCACGCACAAAAGCACCTAACTCTAACATATCTTGTGCTTCCACAGTACCAGGAGCAGGCACTTCTAAAGCATACTTTCTAAAATCAGGTAATTTCAAATCGCGCAGCAACAAACCACCATTAGCATGTGGATTGGCTGC
>JAFXJE010000007.1 GCA_017532485.1 Peptococcaceae bacterium
CGCTTGAAATTGAATATGGTTTATATTGATGAAGTTGCTGTTGTTTTGGAACAAATCGGGCGTGGTAATTTAGTTTTTGAATTGAAACAAGATTACGCTGGTGGTTTCAAAAAATTAAAAGATTCGATGCTTGATGTACAAAACACTTTATCCGAAACACTGAATAATGTTACCTATATGTCGGGTGAAGTATTTGGCAATGCCGAACAAGTTTCCAACGGTGCACAAAGTTTGGCTCAAGGGGCAACAGAACAGGCAAGCTCTGTGGAAGAATTATTTGCAACTGTAACAGAATTGTCTAGTCAGATTAAAGATAATGCAGAAAATGCTATGGCTGCGAGTGATTTATCTAAAGAGGCAGGAGCAAATATTCAAGAAAGTAATGAATATATGCAGCAGTTAATCGAAGCTATGGACAATATCAGTAATATTTCCAGTGAAATCAGTAGAATTATCAAGTTGATTGATGATATTGCTTTCCAAACTAATATTTTAGCATTGAATGCTGCTGTCGAAGCAGCGCGTGCTGGTGCTGCTGGTAAAGGATTTGCTGTAGTTGCTGACGAAGTTCGCAATTTAGCAGCTAAATCTGCAGAAGCAGCAACTAATACCACAGTCTTGATTGAACGTACAGTACAAGCTATTGAAGAAGGCAGCAAGTTAGCTGATAATACAGCACAAGCCTTAAACAATGCAGTGCAGAAGACTGTTGTGGTTGACGAAAAAATCCAAGATATTGCTACAGCAACTGAACAACAATCGGAAGCTGTTGAACAAATTACTATCGGTCTTGACCAAATTTCTTCTGTTGTTCAAACTAATTCCGCTACAGCAGAAGAATCCGCAGCAGCTAGTGCAGAATTATCGCATCAAGCAGAACAGCTGCGTGCTTTAACCAATGAGTTTAAATTAAAATAAAAAGTGCATAAAATAAAAATAGACTACGGTAAAAATACACCGTAGTCTATTTTTATGGTATAGGAAAGGTGTCGCAGCCACCATGTATCTGTATATGATATAGCATAAAAAAACATGATGTAGTATATAACAGATGATTATTTGCTCTTTTCGGAAAAGGTGTTAAACTATATACTAGGTCTTATTAGGCGCGAAAATAAATTAGGAGAGTGGAAACACAATGCAAGACAAAATGAGTTTGAAACAGCTTGCAGCCGTTTCATTAATGTTGTTTGCTATGTTTTTTGGGGCAGGCAATATGATTTTCCCACCTGTTTTAGGGGCTATGGCTGGGGAAAATTTAATTCCGGCGATGCTAGGCTTTGTTGCAGGTGATGCTGGTTTAGCAGTGCTGGCAGTAGCAGCAGTTACTGTGGTAGGTAATAATCTTGATGAATTTGGTAACATTGTAGGTAAAGGGTTTTCTGCGGTATTTGGTTTAATTTTGTACTTGTTGATTGGTCCGTTGTTTGCCTTACCTAGAACTGGGTCCGTAGCTTTTGAAATAGCAGTTATTCCATTTTTAACTCCAGGCAGCAGTACCTTTATCCCTTCGATAATTTTTACAGCAGTTTTCTTTGGTTTGGCTTTTTATTTAAGCAGCAATCCAAATAAAATCGTAGATATCGTAGGTAAAGTTTTAACACCGGCATTATTAATATCCATTGCGCTAATTTTTGGTGCTGCTTTGATTAATCCTTTTGGCAGCGTGGGTGCAGCAACAGGTGGTTATGCAGCCAATCCATTTATAACTGGTTTTATTGAAGGTTATAATGCTTTAGATGGTCCGGCTGGTTTGGCATTTGCAGCTATCGTTATTACTGCTGTGCAAGCTTATGGTGTGCGTGATAAGGGGCAAATTGCTAAATACACTATCATTAGTGGTCTTGGTGCTGCAGTTTTATTGGCAATTGTTTATTATGCGTTAGCATATTTAGGTGCTTGCAGTGGTGCTTTAGGTACTTTTGCTAATGGTGGTCAAATGTTGACTGCAATCACTTCTACTACAGTTGGTACTTGGGGTGTAGGTTTGCTGGGTATAACTGTAATTTTAGCTTGCTTAACTACAGCTATTGGTTTGACCACAGGCTTCGGTAAATATATTTCCGAAAAATATCCAAGTATAAGTTATAAATTAGTGATTATTGTAACTACTTTATTCAGTTTTGCTATTGCTAATGTTGGTTTAAGTAGATTAATCACCTTATCCTTACCAGTGTTATTAATTATTTATCCAGTAACTATCGTTTTGATTGTGCAAGCTTTCTTCCACAATCAAATTGGTGAACATAGAGGCGTTTATTGGGGTGGCGTCTTATGTGCATTATTTGTATCTATTATTCATAGTTTAGGTCTTAACCTCGGTAGTGTTAGCGAGTTAGTAGCTCAATTACCATTATACAGTACAGGCATGGGTTGGATTTTACCTGCAGTTGTTGGCAGTATCATCGGCTGGTTTGTACCAGTAGGCAGAAAATAATAATTATAAAAAGAAAGACTGTTGCTTTCACGAATAAAAATTCGTCAGCAACAGTCTTTCTTTTTTATGACTTACGGGAGGGATGAAGTCATAACTATTCGGATAAGGCTTGCAGAGCCTCAGGAAATAAACTAATAGTACGCGGCAGGATGCCTTGAAGATAAGCCATAAGTACCCCATAATTAACGACAGGTAAATTATGCTGCTGGACATGATTGAGACGGTGCAGCATTTCACGACGGTTTAGGGTACAGCCTCCACAGTGAATAACGAGGGCAAATTCCTCTAAATTGTCTGGAAAAGACCTGCCGCTGCTGGTTTCAAAAATTAATTGCTTACCAGTAGCTTTTTGCAGCATTCGTGGAATTTTTACAGTACCAATATCTTCACATTGACGGTGGTGCGTACAGCCTTCAGCAATTAAAATTTTATCGCCGTCTTTTAGTTGGTGAATAAAAGCAGCACCACGGACTAAAGTTGGCAAATCACCTTTATAACGCGCCATCAAGATAGAAAAAGAAGTCAAAGGTATATCAAGTGGTGTAGCTTGGGCTGCTTGAGCAAAAGCTTGTGAATCGGTAATAACCATTTTCGGTTTTTGTGAGAGAGCTGCCAAAGCAGCAGGCAGTTCGTTCTCACGAGTAACCGTAGTAAAAGCACCAGCATCTAAAATATCCCTAATCATTTGTTGTTGAGGTAAAATTAAACGACCCTTAGGAGCAGACGAGTCAATAGGGATAACTAGCACAACCATATCCTCAGGTGCCAATAAATCTTTGACTAAATATACTTCATCTTCTTGAGTTTGAAAGGTAGCTAAAGCTGCTTTTAATTCTTCGATACCTTCTTTTTTTTCTGCCGAAACCAGCAAAAGAGGAGCAGACAAATTTGCTGGTAGGGGGCTAGGGGTATCATTTAATAAATCAATTTTGTTATAAACTACAATAAATGGAATTTTTCTTGCTTGAATATCATTAATTAATTCAGCTTCTAAATCAGAAAAACCAAAAGCTGCGTCAATGACAATCAAAGCAATATCTGTCTTCTGCAAAACTTCTTTGGCTTTTTTGATGCGTTGCAGACCTAATTCACCACTATCGTCGAGACCTGGGGTGTCAATGAGCATAATTGGACCCAATGGCAACAACTCCATTGCTTTGTAAACAGGGTCGGTAGTAGTGCCTTTTACATCTGAAACGATAGCTAAATTTTGGTCGGTAAGGGCATTAATTAAGCTGGATTTACCGGCGTTGCGTTTGCCAAATAAAGCAATATGCAAGCGTTCACCTTGGGGCGTATTATTTAAACTCATTTGCCAACCTCTTTTCTATCCTAAAATCTAAAATCTAAAATCTCTTTGTCCTTGCTCGATTAAAGCTAAATTTTTGCTGCAAATATCACGCGCAGAATCTTTACCAATGTTAGCCAATTGCTCTTGGATAACTTTTTCGCCTTTAGCTTTTGTTTCCGGTGAAGCGTAGTCCATTAAGTATTCTTTTAAGGTCATTAGAGCGTTAGGTTGGCAACAGTTAGAAATCTGTCCTGTTTTAGCTAAACGCATAAAGCGGTCACCGGTTCGTCCTTCGCGATAACAAGCAGTACAGAAGCTTGGGATGTGACCTAAATCCAAAAGCCAGCCCACGACTTCGTCTAAGGAACGAGTATCACTGATGTCAAATTGAGCAGAGTTTTCTTCTTCTGGTTCAGGCTCAGCATAGCCACCAACGCTAGTGCGAGAACCACCACTGATTTGGGAAATACCCAATTCCAATACTCTAGCTCTTGTTTTTGGAGACTCTCTAGTAGAGATAATCATACCTGTGTATGGAACGGCAATACGCAAGACGGCAACAATTTTTGCAAAAGTGTCATCATCAATAGCATTGCTGAAATTTTCAGGGTCAATATCATCGGCAGGACAAATTCTTGGGACGCTGATAGTATGAGGACCTACACCAAAAGTTGCCTCCAAATGTTCAGCGTGCATCAATAAGCCGACAAAATCGTAACGGTATAAATTTAAACCAAACAAAACACCACAGCCAACATCATCAATACCACCTTCCATGGCTCTGTCCATAGCTTCAGTATGGTAGGCATAATCATGTTTAGGGCCGAAAGGATGAAGCTGTTCATAATTTTCTTTATGATAGGTTTCTTGGAATAAGATATAAGTACCAATACCTGCTTCTTTCAATTTACGATAATTTTCTACTGTTGTAGCAGCAATATTCACATTTACCCGACGAATTTCCCCGTTTTTATGATGAATACTGTAAATAGTTTTGATCGACTCTAAAATATATTCCAAAGGATTATTGACTGGGTCTTCCCCGGCTTCCAAAGCTAAACGCTTATGCCCCATATCTTGTAAAGCAATTACTTCTTGGCGAATTTCGTCTTGAGTTAATTTTTTACGAGTGATATTTTTGTTTGGACCATGATAAGGACAGTAAACACAACCATTAATACAATAATTGGATAAATAGAGAGGGGCGAACATAACAATGCGATCGCCGTAAATTTTTTGTTTGATTTCCTTAGCTAAATCAAACATTTTTTCATTTAATTCAGGAATATCACATTCCAACAATAAAATGGCTTCTCTGTGGCTCAAGCCTTTGTAGTCACGAGCGCGTTCAATTAATTGGCTAATTAATTCATAATCATGCTTATGTTCTTCGGCATAAGCTAAACTATCTAAGATTTCTTGATGGTCGATAAATTCTGTTGCGATTTTAGATTTTGGATTGTACATAAGAAAAAGCCTCCTCGAAGTAATTGTGACCGTAATCAGTGCCCACTGTTCTGCCTAAGGAATGAATTAAATTATGCAATTCTTCCCAATGGTCATCAAGAGGGTCATTAATGCAATATTTGTCAGGATAAATCTGGTATAAACTGCGAAATTCTTGAGGACTGACATTAGGCATAATAACATTAGCACCTGATAATAAAGCTAATTTACGTCCTTCTGGATTAAGAGTGGACAAGGCAGTAGTTGCCGGTAAATGAACCCATGGCATAACTAAACGAGCTGCGGCCAGCATATTTAATGTCAATTCGACGCTGCCGCGTGATGCCATTTTTAAAGGTGTTTGACCATGTGGAATAAAAGGGCCAATACCACTCATATTTACCTGCATTTCACGCATTAAAAGAATATCTTGTGCCAAAGTTGCTATAGTTTGTCCAGGCAGACCGACCATACATCCGGAACCGAGCTGATAGCCCAAATCTTTGAGATAGCGCTGACACTCTAGACGTTCATCCAAAGTGCGTCCTGGACGCAGACGGCTAAAAAGGATAGGGTCAGAGGTTTCCTGCTTAATTAAATAACGGTCAGCTCCTGCCAAGCGCCATTGCTCATAAACTTGATAGCTTCGTTCACCACAAGACAGAGTAATGGCAACATCCATTTTTTTCAGTTCTTGGACCAGTTCAGTAATAGCTTCTACGGAAAAATTCATATCTTCACCACTTTGGAGAACGAGAGTTTTGTAACCACGGCGTACTGCTGCTTCAGCTACTGTCATAATTTCTTCCTGGGTGAGACGGTAACGACCAAGTGCTGTGTTGCCAGCGCGTAAACCACAATAATGACATTGCTGTGAGCAGTAGTTGGAAAACTCAATGATGCCTCTGAGGTGAACTACATCACCGACTGCTTGGTGACGAACCTCATTCGCTAAATTTCTTAAAGCTTGGGCATCTTCTCCTTGTGCTTGTAAAAGCAGAACCAAATCTTCTTGGGTTAATTCTTCTTGCTGAAGGGCTTTGTTAAAGGCTTGTTGGAAGCTAGGCTTCATTAATTTTCTTCTGGGACAGTATAGTTAGTTAAGGCGGAACGAACCATGATACCTTTTAAAGTACCTAGTTTGCCGGTTAATGCACCTATTTCATCGTTGCTTCCCTCGACGATTAAAGAGATGACATTGACATTACCGTGATGGGGGATACCCATTCGTCCGATAATCAAATGACCATACTGGCTTAATAAATCATTCAGTTTTTGGACTTGCTCTTTTTCTTCGACAATAATGCCGATAACGCCAATTCGTTTTTCCATAAAAAACTCCTTTGCTGTAAGTTAATTTTTAAGGACGACAAAAATCCCTAGTTTCCGACAGGATACTAGGGATATACTAAACATAATTTCTCTGTTGTCATCCATTGCCCCATGCCTCAGAAAACCCTTGGTTGTGGTTGATGAAAATATAAAATTTTAATTTTCCGTACCCTCGATAATTGAAAATAAAAATCCCTTATCGTTGGTAATGAATTAATTTAAGTATAGGTCTTTGGTTTGCTTTTGTAAAGTGGTGAACGATAATGAAAACTAATGAAAATGATTTATCCCGAAATTTGGCTGATTTAGTCTTATGGTTTTGCCTAGGTTTGCTCTTGGCAGAAGCAGAGGAAATCTATTTTTTCCTATTAGCAGGGGTAGGTTTATTCTTCTTAAAAAAGGGAAAAGTGGATGGAATTTATCTTGCTCAAAGATTAGCCAGCTTGGCTTGTGGTGTTTTTTTATTGTGGTTTGTGTTGTTGCCACAGCAAAATTGGGGTGGCTTGTGGGAAAAGACGGTGGAGGTTAAAGGTGAAATAGTTCAGTATCAACAAGGAAAAAGCTATTGTGTTTTGCAGGTAAGAGAATTAAATAAAGAAAAATTGCAGCTTCAACCTAAGCTGGCAGTTTACCTCCCCAAAAATGATATACACGTATTTCAACGAGGGCAAGTGATTAAATTAAATGGAAAATTGGTTCAGCCAGAACCAGCAGTTAATCCAGGAGGCTTTGACGGGGAGGCTTATTGGCGTAGCCAAGGTGTGTTTGCTTTGCTTTGGAGTACACAAGCAGATATTCTTATTGAGCCGCAAGGTATAGTTAAATTGGCGGCAAAAATTCAACAAGAGCTAGAAAATAAATTGAAAAATTATTTACCACAAGCAAAAGTAAATTTGTTATGGGCAATTCTTTTCGGAGAAAAACAATTGTTGGAGGATGGCTTTTATGAGAAAACGCAAAAATTAGGGATAGCTCATATTTTCGCAGTTTCAGGTCTTCATGTAGGCTTTATTTTAAATATGTTATTGGGAATTCTCTGCTTGATGCGTAGTGAACGAAAACCATTAGCCCTGCTGTTGGTGGCAGTGATTATCAGCTTTTATTGTTTTATGGTAGGATTAACGCCCTCTGCTTTGCGAGCAACTATAATGGGAATCTTAACTTTATTGGCACAATATTTTTTAAAACGGCGTGATAGCTATACTCTCTTAGCAGCCAGTGCCTTAGTAGTTTTATTAGTTCAGCCTTTTGCACTTTGGTCGGCAGGTTTTCAGCTTTCTTACGGTGTAACTTTCGGTATTCTTTATCTTTATCCGTTAACATTACAATGGTGCAGTTTCCTAAAATTTTCTGCATTGCGCAATACTTGCGCAGTAGCCTTAGCTGCTCAATTAAGTAGTCTGCCGCTTATTGCTTGGTATTTTTATTATGTGTCTGCTTATGGACTTTTTTTGAATATTGCCTTAGTACCTCTAATGGGCTTAATTATACCGATACTTCTACTAGCACTGCTATTTTCAATTATTCTGCCACCTTTGGCAAATGCTTGTTTTGGTTTAACTAGTTTAATGTTGGACATTATGACATTTAGTATTAATGGGGTTACAAGTTTATTAGGTACAGGGGAATATTATATTGGCAAACCGACAGGAATAGCGCTGCTGGTTTATTTATTTTGTTTGGTAAGTTTACGCCAAGGGTGGTATCCAAAAATAAAACAAGAAAAAATTTTTGTGCTATTAGCAGGAATGGGATTACTTCTTTTATGGCTGCCTCTACCACCTGCTGTGACGGAATTAACTTATTTGGATGTTGGTCAAGGCAGCAGTGCAGTCCTACGGACTAAAAATGGTGAAGTTTATGTTTTTGATTGTGGAGTGAAAAGTGATGATACAGCTAATTATTTGGCTTATTGTGGGGTGAATACGGTAGACGGTATTATTCTTTCACATGCTGATAGCGACCATAGTGGAGGTTTGGCGAAA
>JAFXJE010000065.1 GCA_017532485.1 Peptococcaceae bacterium
AGGCTAGTTAATTTCCGTCATCTCTGCGTTGGTTTTGATTTTTCTCGCCTTGCGTATGTTCAATACGCGTCGCTCGAAAAAATCAAAATCCGCCTTGACTTGACGAAAATTTCCGTCGTCTATCTAGGCTAGTTAATTTTCGCTGTGGCGTCGTTGTTTTTAAAATTTCTCGCCTTGCGTACCTAATGTACGCGTCGCTCAAAATTTTAAAAGCCGCCTATGCCTGACGCACTTCTGGTCGGGTACATCAAAAATTTCCTACGCTTATGGCTAGTTAATTTCCTCTGTGCCGTCGTTGTTTTAAGCCTCCTCTGAAATGAAATGTTAGGGGAGGTGGCACATTCGGTGTTTTTTACCAAATGTGACGGAGGGGTATGTTTGAGCAATAAAAGCAGTCTCCGTTTTGGAGGCTGCTTTTTTACTGCATTAAATTTCCAATATTTGTATGTTATATTATATTTGTTGCTATTACCCAATCTGGCAGCAGGAGGGGGGATTGCAATGAGTATTATTATATCCTTGGTAGTTTCTATCGTAGCGAGTATAATATCCTTTTATATTTGCAAGTGGCTGGATAGAAACTAACGAAATAGCAATCAGCACAAATAAAAACCCCGGTAGTAGCACCTACCGGGGTTTTTGTGTTGCTTTGATTTGCAATGAGCATCATATCCTTGGATGTTTCTTGCAAGCACATTATAGCATATGCAAATTTGCTTTGCAATATACTTGTGCTATAATTTCCAAATTTTACATATTGGTTTTTTCTAAATAATTTGCCTTTAACTGGCCGCAGGCAGCTTGTACGGAGGCACCAAATTCGCGGCGAAGGTTGACGAAGATGCCTTTGTCGCGTAGAATGTCGTAAAAAATTTTGATGTTTTCCATACTGCTTGGAGCAAAACCTAAGTTTTGAGTGGCGTTATAAGGAATAAGATTGACATGACAGTCGGAGCTTTCAATTAAAGCGGCTAGTTGGTGAGCATGTTCTGGTTTGTCGTTGATACCGTCGAGCATGACATATTCCAACATCACTTTTTTATTGGTTTTGGCAATATAAGCTTTAACCGCAGTCATTAATTCTTCTACTGGGTAGCGACGATTAATCGGCATCAGCTGGTTGCGCAGCTCATTATTAGGCGCGTGCAGGCTGATAGCTAATGGTCCTGGTGCTTCTCGTTCCATATAATCATAAATGCGTGGGACGATACCACAGGTGGAAAGAGTAATATGGCGCATACCGATAGCTAAACCTTGTTGGTGGCTGACAATATCAATAAAAGCCGTAACTTCATCATAATTATCTAAAGGCTCACCAATACCCATCAAAACTACATTATTAACTTTTTCTTCGACAAGCTTTTCTACTGCCAAAACTTGCGCTACCATTTCGGCAGCTGTCAAGTTGCGTACGCGTTTGAAACGACCACTTTGGCAGAAAGCGCACGCCATGTTGCAGCCCACTTGACTAGAAATACAAAGGCTATTGCCGTATTTCTGCTTCATCAAAACAGCTTCGATTAAGCTGCCGTCCTCTAATTTGAATAAAAATTTTGCTGTATCTTCTCCTGCAGTTTGTTCAACTAAGATTGGCAGCTGCATTTGAAAATCTTGTGCCAGCTGTATTTTTAACGCTTCTTTGAGAATAGGTGTGTCCATGAAATTTTGTATTTTTTGTTGGTATAAGCCTTTAAATAAAAAGACTGCTTTTGATGGTTTTTCGCCGAGCTGAACCATATATTCTTTTAATTGAGGTAAAGTTTGTCCGTAAATATTCATCGGGTACTCCTTGATGACTAAAAATGTAAATTAGAAGAAACATTCCAGTAAAAGACCTAAAGCCAGCCACAGACCAAATTGTTCGTTAGTTTTAGCCACTAAGCCCATAGGTTTCATCATTTGTTGTGGCTGTTGATTTTCCGGACGGAATAATTTTACA
>JAFXJE010000066.1 GCA_017532485.1 Peptococcaceae bacterium
ACCTGCGAAGCAGCACCATATTCAACCAATTTACCCTCCTGCATATATAAAGCAATATCAGCAATTCGCATAGCCTGCTTTAAAGCATGAGTTATCACAATGACTACACAGTTATTCTTGTGACAATAATCGACAATCAGTTGTTCTATTGTTAAGGTTGCTGCCACATCCATAGCTGCTGTAGGTTCATCTAAAATCAGCAGTTCATACTCACCCATCAAAATTCTAGCTACAGCCATGCGAGCTGTTTCCCCACCGGAGAGACGATGCGCTTTTTCTTTTGCCAAATGTTTAAGTCCTACTGCTGCCAGCAAATTTTCTGCCTTTTGTTTTTTTTGAGCGTCTTTCTTCCCATTAATCATTACATTATCTAAAACCGATAATTGAAAAGCATAATTCTTTTGCAGCATATAGCCAGTAGTTACTTTTTTATCCAGTGGGGATACTTTTCCATCAGCAGTTTCCAAGCCAGCTAAAATTCTGCCTAAGGTTGATTTACCACTACCATTAGCACCAATTACAGCATATACTTTTCCCTGTTCCAGCTCCAGACCCGAGAAATCTAAAACACATCTGCCGTCATAGGTTTTACGAAAAGCATTTATTTTCATCGGCTCAACCCCCTTTGCAGGAAGTAGGTGGCAACATTCAAGATTAAACTCATGGTAAGTAATATAATTCCCAACGAAACTCCCATTACAAAATTACCCATATTAGTATAATTCATAATGGCTGTTGTCATAACATTAGTTTTATAGGCAATTGCTCCACCAACCATAGAAACAGCTCCTACTTCGGCAATAGCACGAGAAAAAGCAAAAAGATAAGTAGAAACTATTTGGTATTTACATTCATTCATCACTAAATAATACTGTTTACTTCTACTTAAACCTAATCCTTGGGCTGTTTCTTTGATTTGAGTAGTAATCCCCGCTAAAAATGTTTCCACATTACCAATAATTAATGGTGTAATTAAAATCACCTGGGCAATAACCATTCCCTCTACTGTATAAAGTAGACGCAAATGTCTTAATGGGCCTACCCCTGAGAAGAGCATATAGCAAATCAAGCCACAGACCACCGGTGGCAGCCCCATTAAAGTGCGATTAAGAATAATCAGTATTTTCTTCCCGTGAAAAGAAGCTGTCGCTAAAAAAACACCCGTCGGTACACCGATTAAAAGTGCAATCAATGAACTGGACAAACTCATTCGCAAGGTAACTTCGATAATTTGCAATAATTGGTCATTCAAGGACAATATTAATTGCCACGCTTGAAGCAGGGCTGTCTTCATGTTTACACCTTATCTTATTTTTGATTTGCTTGATAAGTTAAGAAAGTAGCTTTATCAGATAAAATATAGCCACCTTGTTCACCAGCCATAGTCAAGCAAGTACCCATACCAGCGTTGGAATATACATACCAACTGTAATCTTTTACGCTTTCAGCATCTTTAGTAATACCTAAGTCGGCAGACCACAAAGATAATTCTTTAGTATGTGTACCAGAGTTATCACCACGAGATACGAAAGTATATTTACCATCAGCAATCAATTGGAATGCATCTTTTACGCTAGGAGCAGCTTTGCAGCCTGCAGGGTCACTTTCAGGACCAACTAATACAAAGTAGTTGTACATAAAGGTTAAACGTTCAGCTTCATAACCATCTAAGACAGAAGCAAAACCATCAGCTACAAATGCTTCTTCTTGGCTCTTAGAGTGAACTAAGATTAAGTCAGCATTACCAGCTTTAGCAGCTGCAATAGCTTTACCTGTACCAGCAGAAGCTACTTCTACTGTATAACCATATTCTTGTTCAAAAGTTGGTAATAAGTAAGCTAACAAACCACTGTCATTTACAGAAGTAGTTGTAGATAAACGAACAACTTTTGTATCTTCTGTTGCTGCAGGAATTTCAGCAGTAGAAACAGGTGCATTATCTTTCAAATAGAATAAATATTCACCGTAATCAGCTACACCATAGTCAGCAATTAAAGCTTTAGCTGCATCAGACATTAACCAGTCGATTAAAGCTTTAGCACCAACTGTATTTACAGCTACATCAGAAACAGCATTACCGTCAGCATCTACGAAAGGAGCTGCTGGATTTACAGCAATAACAGAGTAGTTATTGATCATGCTGTCATCTTGTTCATAAAGAATTACTAATTTGTCAGCAGCCTGTTCTGCTGCTTGTTGATTACCAGCTGCTGGTTGTTCTTGGTTATTGCCACCGCAAGCAACTAAACCAAAACTTAACATTAAAATTAACATTACAGATAATAATTTTTTCATTTTTTTCTTCCTCTCAATTCATTTTTCATTTATTTCTTGCTTAGCCACCTATTTGGCTCATATTTTTTTGTTCATCATCTTCGGCTGCCAACTCTTCAAAATGATGAGCTGAAGGTTTTTTAGCAATCGCTGCTTGAATTGCTTGTTTAAGCTCTTCATCTGAAGCTTCTGCTCGAAGTAATGGACGTAATTCCACCCCCTTATCATACTGCAGACAAGTTTTCAAAAAGCCATCTGCTGTTAATCTAATACGATTGCATAAATGACAGAATTTATGGCTGACCGCACTGATAAAGCCGATTTTGCCTTTAAAGCCATCAATCATGTAATACTCTGCCGGACCATTACCTAATAATTCCGTACAAGGCTTTAATTTCCCATATTTTTCTTCTAGCAAAGCAATTGTAGCTTCCCTGCTGAAAAATTCAAAATCCTTACCTTGTCCGATAGGCATCATTTCTATAAAACGCACATGAATATCATAATCCTTAGCCAAACTAGCTACATCATACAACTTTTGCTCTTTCTGCATAGGGACACAATTAATTTTCACAGGCATTCGTTTGCTTTCCGCAGCTAGAACAATATTAGCTAAGACTTTGTCCAAAACATCGCGTCTAGTAATTTCTCGATACAAATCTTTATCTAAAGTATCTAAACTGATATTGATTGCATCCAAACCAGCATCAGATAATTCATGCCAATATTTATCAAGCTCTACCCCATTAGTCGTCAAGGTCACTTGTTCAATACCAGGTATTTCTTTAATCTGTTTGATCAGTCCTGCTACTTTCAAACGGCAAAGAGGCTCTCCACCAGTCAGCTTAATTTTCTTCATACCTAAATCAGCAAAAATCTGACATAAACGAAGAATTTCTTCAAAATTCAAAATTTGGTCATGCGACAACAGTTCTATCCCCTGCTCAGGCATACAATAAACGCAGCGCAGATTACATCTATCTGTTAAAGAAATACGCACATAATCAATATTTCGACCGTAATCATCAAGCATTGCTACTTACCTCCAAATACGAAATCACCGCTTTTGCCGCCACTTTTAGTAACCAAATGCACATCAGAAATAACCATTTCCTTGCTGACAGCTTTACACATATCATAGATAGTCAACAAAGCCACAGTTGCCCCTGTCAAAGCTTCCATCTCTACGCCTGTTTTTCCTTCACAACCCACAGTACAATAAACACGAATTGTATTTTCTGTAAGTTCAAAATCGACAGCCGATTTAGTAATCAGCAAAGTATGGCACATCGGAATTAATGATGAAGTCTGCTTTACTGCCATAATCCCAGCTACGCGAGCTACGCCCAGTACATCACCTTTTTTCATAGTTTTATCTTTGATAGCAGTCATTATTTCTTCATTAACTAAAATTTCCCCTGTTGCCACTGCAACCCTAGAAGTAATCTCTTTACTGGAAACATCAACCATAATCGCATTTCCAGATTCATCAAAATGGGTAAAATTATTTTCCATCTCAATCATCCAATCTTTTTTATCATCTTACACTATTTTACACTAACAACTATTAAGCTAAATATAATATACTACTCAACAGATGTCAAATGCTCGTCTCAACCATTTTATGTATCTTACCGAAAGATACAAGCAGCATACAAAAAGGCTGGAAACTTTCCCAGCCTTCATTTATTTATCGCAAAATAATTCTGCCGTTTTGCATATCACCAACTAAAATATAATCTTCGCCTTTTTCATTAATCGTACCACCAGCAGCCACTACTTTTTTCGCAGCCACCTCTTTATCATCGCAAGCAAAACCAATACAGTTTATGCCTAATTCATTTTCCGCGCAAGCAAAATCTCTACCAGGAATAGAATAAGTAAAGATTTCCAAAGTAGGATAATCTTTGGCAAACCCCGGCAGTAAAACATGCTGACCTACTACATGAACCCCTGCTACACCGATAACTTTTTCTTTATAACCACCTTGATGATCTTTTTGGCTGCCCACATTTACACAGTCAAATGCTTCACGATAAAATCCGCAAAGTTTTTCCCAATCAGGACAAATAATATTTACATGAATAAACTTAACTGCGCCTGTTGCATTATCATTATTGCGCCAATTTTTTTCAGGTTTCAAGCCTAATAAGCAGCTAGCTGTATTAGCGATTTCTCCAAATGTTTTTTGGCTAGGGAATGGAATGTGGAACTCCACCACATTACCCTCAGGGTCTTTGCAATAAACACATGGATGAATTTCAGGCTTGCCCATAGTAGAATGAATACTGCCGCCATGTTTTAATAAGTTTTTGACTGCTGCTTTCACATCATTAGTTTCATAACAAGTATGTGCAAAGCCAACATCATTAATTTTAGCTATATTGCCTTTGACAGCAGGCACAAAGCCGAAAACAGGAGCATCTTCCACAGCAAAACCGGGAGCTTTTAAACAAATCCCTTCTTTGCCACCAAGCCAGCTATTATCTTCACAATAAACAAAGCCCAAGGCTTTAGCATAAAAATCTGCCAAGGCTTTATAATCTTTAGCACCTATTTGCACATAGGAAAATTTTGTCTTTTCCATAGTCCCACCTCATTAATAATTATCTGCTTCAATTTTAGCAAAGGGCAATTACACCGTCAATCAAGCTGACTATACCGTTTTTCTAATGCAAATAATAGGTAAATAGCTATAGAGTACAGAAAAAGGCAGCCCTTTTTGGCTGCCTTTCTTTTATTATCTTGTGTGGCTTAAATTTTGCAGCATATGTGCTTGACGAGCCAATTCGCGAATAGATTCTGTACTTTCTTCCGCCGTAGCCGCTGTTGCTTGCACAACCGTATGCACTACATCAACATCCCCTGCTATCTC
>JAFXJE010000067.1 GCA_017532485.1 Peptococcaceae bacterium
GGCATGATAATCAATCCGAGGATAATAGCTGCTTTGCTTAATGGTACGATAGCAAAGAACAGTGGGAATAATAATATCGCGGCGATAAATAGAATGATTAAAGTCACCAAAAGTACCGTTCTTCTAAGATTAAGCGGAGAAGCAATTCTTTTTAAAACTACAAAGCCGGTGAAGCCAGTTAAAATCAAGCACATGGTACTGATTTGATCTTGGCTCAAACCCAGATAGGAAGCACTAAACAAGATAATCAGCAAGTTCAGTACAATAGTTAAGCCTCCTGGTAAGGCTTTGCTGATAATATTGCGGAAAAATCCGCCTTTTACTCGTTCGTAATTAGGCTCCAGAGCCAATAAAAAAGAAGGAATACCAATAGTCAAAGAGCTGATTAAAGTCATTTGAATTGGAATAAAAGGATAAGGCTGCTGAATAAATAAAAATAACAAAGCAAAAATAGTGGCATAAGTTGTTTTTACTAAGAATAAGGAAGCAGAACGCTGTAAATTATTAATCGAGCGTCTGCCCTCAGCTACGACATGAGGTAAAGCTGCAAAATCAGAATGAAGTAAAACCAACTGAGAAACATTGCGCGCAGCCTCACTGCCGGAAGCCATGGCAATACTGCAATCGGCTTCTCGCAAAGCTAAAACATCATTAACGCCATCACCGGTCATACCTACGGTATGACCTTGTTCTTTTAAAGCACAAATTAAACCTTTTTTCTGCTCGGGTGTCACGCGAGCAAAAATAGTATATTTTTCTGCGGCTGCTTTTAATTCTTCACTAGTCTTAATGGTAGTCATGTCAATACCTTTATGCCAGTTGACAATACCGGCATCTTTAGCAACACCACTGACAGTAGGTAAGCTGTCACCAGAAATAATTTTAATTTTAACATCTTGCTCGGCGAAATAAGCCAAAATATCAGGTGCATTAGAACGGATTTTATCTTTAATTAAGAGTAAAGCTAAAGGTTCGGCAGCCGACACTTTTACTTTCGGTTGATAGTCTGCATTAGTATGAGCTAAAAGCAAAATACGATAATTGCTGTATCGCAGCAATAACTCTTGAATTTCTTCGGTTAATTCTTCAAGAATAAATTCAGCAGCACCTAAGATATAAGTACCTTTTCCTGCTAGAGTAACAGCAGAGCGTTTTTCTTGACTAGAAAAAGGGTATGTCGCCAGAACAGGATAAGTTGAAAGTTTTTGCTCACTTGCTTTCAATGCCATAAAGGTACTGTTATGGTCATCAAGATAAGTAGTCAAAGCAGACAAGCCTGTCTCGATTTCTGCTTGGCTTGTCTTACCTAAAGGTAAAATATTATCGAGAATCAAAGCTCCTTCGGTAATTGTGCCGGTTTTATCTAAACAAAGGACATCAACTCTAGCCAAAGTTTCAATACAATACAATTCTTGTACCATAACTTGCTGTTGAGCCAATCGCACTACACTAACAGCTAAGACCGTACTGGTCAGTAAAACTAAACCTTCCGGAATCATACCGATTAGAGCAGCTACCGTTTGCACTACAGCTTCTTGATAACTTTGACCAGGAATAGTTAGCTGATTGTTGTATAAAACAAAACCCACAGGGAAAATAATTACGGAAATAATTCTGATGATTTTCTTGATAGTCTCCATCATTTCCGATTTAACTTTTTTCAGATATTTAGCTTCCTTAGAAATAGACGCAATGTAAGTATCTTCACCGATTTTATCAGCTTGCGCATAACAATGACCACTGATGATAATACTGCCTGCTAATAACGCATCACCGACATTTTTTTCTACGGCATCAGATTCGCCAGTAAGAAAAGACTCATCAACTTGGCATTTGCCGGAACGGATGACGCAATCTACGGCTACTTGATGACCTTGATAGTAGGAAAGAATATCGTCCAGTACAATCTCATTTAGAGGGATAGTTTTTTCTTCGCTGTTACGAATGACAATAGCTTGTTGAGCATGAAGCAAGGATAATTTATCAATAGTGCGTTTAGCTCTGATTTCCTGCACAATACCGATAAATAAATTACTAAGGACCACACCCATAAACAGCATATTTTTATAAGACCCAACAGAGATAACAGCAAGTGCCAAAATGACGTTGACCAGATTAAATAGGGTACAAGTATTTTGCGCGATAATGGTGCTGACCGATTTAGTTTTAATAGTAGTGTCGTGGTTGATTAAGTTTTCTTGTTGGCGTTGCCGTACTTGTTGTTCGGAAAGCCCTGTTTCAAAGCTTGGATTGTAACGCACCATAATCGTCCTTTCACCAAAATTGATAACACTATCTTCGCTGAAAAAGCCCCAAAATCCTATTTTTTTATGAAATTTTATGTTAAAACTATTAAATTTTAACTAAAACTTTACCTGAACTTTACATGAAAATGCAAGAAAATTTAACATTGCTTTAGTATCATTTGTCTTGTCCAAATTATACTAAATGAAAAAGGGGAAAAAAGCAATGAAAAGAAAAAATTTAATGAAAAAAATCTTTAGTACAATCTTAGTGTCATCTTTGATGCTGGCAGGGCTAACGGGTTGTGGTGGCAATTCTACTACTGAAATAAAAGAACCGATTACAGTAGTATCTCGTGAAGATGGCTCAGGTACCAGAGGTGCTTTTGTGGAACTTTTCGGAATTGAACAAAAAAATGAGCAAGGCGAAAAAGTAGATTATACAACAGTAGAAGCCAGTATTACAAACAGTACCTCTGTTATGCTGACAACGATTGCTGGTAATAAAAATGCCATTGGTTATATTTCTTTGGGTTCCTTAAACGATACGGTAAAAGCAATTGCAATTAATGGTGCATACGCTAGTGTAGAAAATATTAAAAATGGTTCTTATCAAGCAGCACGTCCGTTTAATATTGCTACTTTAGCAGAGGTAAGTGCTGTGGCAGAAGATTTTATTGATTACATCATGAGTGCCGAAGGGCAGGCAATTGTAGAGGAAGCTGGTTATATTTCTATTGCAGAGCAGGCAGAACATTATCAAGGTGGTTCAGTTAGTGGAAAAGTAGTGGTTGCTGGTTCATCTTCAGTAACACCAGTTATGGAAAAATTGGCAGAAGCTTATGAACAGGCAAATACTGGTGTTACAGTAGAAATTCAGCAAAGCGACTCTACCACAGGGATGAATTTTACTATTGATGGTGTTTGTGATATTGGTATGGCTTCTAGAGCCTTAAAGGAAAGTGAAATCGCAAAAGGTTTAATTGGTTTACCGATTGCAACGGATGGGATAGCAGTTATTGTAAACAACGATAATGCAGTTGAAGGCTTGACTGATGAACAAGTAAAGCAAATTTTCATGGGTGAGGTAACGGACTGGAGCCAATTACAATGATGAAACAATATCGTGAAGCAATTATGCGTGGCGTTTTTCTGCTGGCAGCCTGTGTTTCTATTTTGGCAGTAGCTTTAATTTGTGTGTTCCTTTTCGCCAACGGCATTCCGGCAATGTTAAAAATTGGTATTGATGAATTTTTGTTGGGAGAAATTTGGCGTCCAGGCAATAATTTATACGGAATTTTTTCTATGATTTTGGGTAGTATCGGTGTAACTGCCGGAGCAATTTTTATTGGTGTACCAATAGGGATTTTGACTGCAATTTTTATGGCGAAATTTTGCCCGTTAGGTATATATCGGATATTGAAGCCTGCTATTGATTTAATGGCAGGGATTCCTTCGGTCGTCTACGGATTTTTTGGGATGGTAATGATTATTCCGACAGTTCGCACCATTGCCGGCTGGTTTAATATTTATACCGATGGCAGTACCATGCTGACAGCTTCGATTTTGTTAGGGATGATGATTTTACCTACAATTATCAGCGTCAGTGAGTCCTCAATACGAGCTGTACCAGAGAGCTATTATGAGGGTGGGCTGGCTTTAGGAGCAAGTCATGAGCGAAGTGTTTTTTTCACCATCTTGCCAGCTGCAAAATCAGGAATTTTAGCAGCTGTGATTTTAGGCATTGGCAGAGCCATTGGTGAAACAATGGCCGTTATTATGGTTTCTGGTAATCAGCCACGTATTCCAAATGGTATTTTATCTGGCGTACGCACTATGACTGCTAACATTGTTTTGGAAATGGGCTATGCAGCTGACTTGCATCGAGAAGCATTGATCGCCACAGCAGTAGTGTTGTTCATCTTTATTCTGTTGATTAATGTAGCCTTTTCGTTACTAAAAAGGAGGTCAGAATAAATGATGAAAGAAGAAAAAAACAAAGATTATTTGTCTAGCTTATTGCGTATTTCGGTATATGCTGCAGCAGCAATAACAAGCATAGCTTTACTTCTGCTGATTGGTTATATTTTGTTAAAAGGTATACCCCACATTACACCTGAACTTTTTGCTTGGGAGTATAATTCAGAAAATGTTTCCCTTTTACCTGCATTGCTCAATACATTATTCATGGTTGCCTTGGCGTTGTGTATTGCAGCTCCTTTAGGAATTTTTGCAGCAATTTATTTGGTGGAATATGCTAAGCGAGGCAATAAATTGGTCGAATTTGTTCGTCTTACTGCTGAAACATTATCTGGGATACCATCTATCGTTTATGGTCTCTTTGGTATGTTGTTTTTCGTTGGTGCTCTGGGCTGGGAATTATCTTTACTGTCAGGTTCGTTTACGGTAGCTATAATGATTTTACCAATCATCATGCGCACAACGGAGGAAGCATTAAAATCCGTACCGGATAGTTATCGTGAAGGAAGTTTCGGCTTAGGAGCTGGCGCATTGCGGACAGTTTTTCGGATTGTTTTGCCTTCGGCAATGCCGGGTATTTTGGCAGGGGTTATTTTAGCAACGGGGAGGATTGTAGGTGAAACAGCAGCTTTGATTTACACTGCTGGGACAGTAGCAAAACTGGCAGACTCTGTATTTTCATCGACGAGAACCTTAGCTGTGCATATGTATATGTTGGCGAATGAGGGGCTGCATATTGAGCAAGCTTATGCAACAGCAGTTATTTTATTGATTATCGTGATTGCAATTAACTGGGTTTCTGGAACCATTGCCGGGCGAATAAAGAAAGGATAGAAATAAATCATGGGAAAACTGGCGATAGAGCATTTAGATTTATATTATGGTAGTTTTAAGGCTTTAAAAGATATTCAATTGGATTTAGAAGAAAAAGAGATAACAGCTTTTATTGGACCTTCAGGTTGTGGAAAATCGACTTTACTGAAATCTTTGAACAGAATGAATGATTTGGTAGAAGGTTGTCGAATTACAGGTAAGATATTGCTGGATGGTGAAGATATTTATGGCAATATGGATGTTAATTTGTTGCGAAAAAAAGTGGGAATGGTATTTCAAAAACCTAATCCTTTTCCAATGAGCATTTATGACAATATTGCCTTTGGGCCACGCACCCATGGTATTCATTCTAAAGCAAAGTTGGATGAAATCGTGGAACAATCTTTACGTCATGCTGCAATTTGGAATGAAGTAAAGGATCGTTTGAAAAAGAGTGCGTTGGGTTTGTCAGGTGGGCAGCAGCAGCGTTTGTGTATTGCCAGGGCTTTGGCAGTTGAACCAGAAGTTTTGCTTATGGATGAGCCAACCTCTGCCTTAGACCCAATATCAACATCGAAAATAGAAGAACTTGTTTTAGAATTAAAAACAGATTATACTATCGTTATGGTTACCCATAATATGCAGCAAGCAGCTCGTATTTCTGATAAAACCGCCTTTTTCTTGTTGGGGGAAGTAATTGAATATCAACGAACAGAGAAATTATTTGCTTTTCCAGAGGATAAACGTACAGAAGATTATATTACAGGGAGGTTCGGTTAATGCGAAGCAAGTTTGATGCACAATTAGAACAGTTAAATCAAGAATTGATTATGATGGGTGCTTTGTGTGAAGAGGCTATTAATGATATTGCAGAGTCTTTATTGTTAGGAGATTTAATTTTAGCCCAAAAAGCTATTGATTTAGAAGCAAATATTGACCAAAAGGAACGGGATATTGAAAACTTGTGTATGAAAATGTTGTTACAACAGCAACCAGTGGCAAGAGATTTACGTCTGATTTCGGCGGCAATGAAAATGATTACTGATATGGAACGCATTGGTGATCAAGCACAAGATATTGCTGAAATTATTGGCTATGGTAAAATTTTTGATACACCGTCTAGCGTATCTTTAGCTGAAATGGCACAAGCAACCGCTAAAATGGTAACAGGCAGTATTGACGCTTATGTGAAAAGAGATTTATCCTTAGCACAAGAAGTAATCGATTATGATGATATTGTGGATGCGTTGTTTGATAAGGTAAAAGGCAATTTGATACCATTGTTGCAAAAAGATTTAGCACATAGTGAAATGGTTTTAGATATGTTGATGATGGCTAAATACTTTGAACGTATTGGTGACCATGCTGTGAATATTGCTGTTTGGGTAGGCTATTCTATTACTGGTGAGCATAGCCGACATTTGACTACATTCATAAGCCATGTTGATGATAAGGGGTAATGATGAAGTGATTTATTGTGTGGAAGATGATGACAGTATTCGGGAATTGATTGTCTACACTTTGCAAGCCAGTGGTTTTCAGGCTAGTGGCTTTGCACAGGGAAAAGCTTTATATGCTGCTTTGGAAAAAGAAACACCACAACTTATTTTGTTAGATATCATGCTGCCTGATGAAGATGGTTTGACAATTTTGAAAAATTTGAAAAAATCTGCACAGACGAAAAATATTCCAATTATTATGGCAACAGCTAAGGGCACTGAATATGATAAAGTAATTGGGTTAGATAATGGTGCTGATGATTATTTAGTTAAACCTTTTGGCATGATGGAAATGGTATCACGGATTAAAGCTGTTCTTAGGAGAACCAAAAAGGAAGAACAGCAAGAATTATCCTGTGGTAATATTCGCTTGAATGTTGAACAAAGACAAGTAATTGCCAGCCAACAACAAGTGATATTAACGCATAAAGAATTTGAGTTATTGGCATATTTGATGGAAAATCAAGGTATTGTATTGACTAGAGATAAGTTGCTGGATAAAATTTGGGGCTATGATATAGATATTGAGTCCAGAACTTTAGATGTGCATATTCGTTCCTTACGGCAAAAGTTGGGGCAAGCTGGTGAACAAATAGAAACTGTGCGAGGCGTAGGCTATCGGATTGGGGGCAGCTCATGAAAAAGAAAATTTTTCAGAGTATGGCCCTTTTAGTCTTGCTGACTATGACCTTGACCACATTGATTACATTTTCTGTTGTGTCGTTAAATGCTTATCAGAATACCCAGCAGATTATCCATGTAGAAGCAGATTATCTGAAAACAGCTGTAGAATTAGAAGGCATAAATTATCTAAAAAATTTGCAGCGAATAGAAAATAGCAGTCGGATTACTTGGATTGATGAAACGGGAAAAGTAAAATTCGATAATGAAGCCAGTAAAGAGGTAATGGATAATCATCTCAACCGACCGGAAATTCAACAGGCATTACTGGAAGGAAAAGGAGAGGCTGTGCGTTTCTCGGATACTCTGGGTAAACAGACCTATTATGTAGCGGTCAAGCTGCAAGATGGTTCTGTTTTAAGAGTGGCAACGACAACAAGCAGCATTTTGCATACCTTTGGAGCAGTATTGCCGTTGTTGATTGTTTTTGTTGTGCCAATTCTTTTTTTTACACTCTATCTTGCTGGACGAGAAGTTAAACGCATTATCCAACCGATTAATACCTTGGATTTAGAAAATCCGATGGAGCATGAACATTATGATGAATTAGCACCATTGCTGCGAAGATTGTCTCATCAACAGCAGCAAATAAGTCAGCAAATAGATGAATTAAAAAGGAGTCAACAAGAATTTGCGGCTTTAACCGATAATATGGCAGAAGGATTGATTATTCTCAATAAAAAAGGCAATATTGTTACAGTTAATCCACGGGCAAAAGAAATTTTGCAGTTGGAACAAGAAGCTGATTTTTTGGATAAATCATTATTAAGCGTACACAGAAATTTGGCTTTGCAACAATTTTTAACTGGTGTGTTGCAAGGAAAAAATGGAGAAATTGTTTTGAATTTACATGGTTTGGATTATCAAGTTGTTGCTAGTCCAATTCAAAGTGCTGGAGAAATACAAGGTGCATTGCTGTTAATTTTGAATGTAACGGAGAAAATGCAGCAAGAAAGGATGCGACAGGAATTTACGGCTAATGTGTCCCATGAATTAAAAACACCTTTAACAGCCATTTCAGGCTATGCGGAAATTATTCGGCAGGGATTGGTGAAAGAAGAAGATTTGGCTAGATTTATTGACCAAATTTATCAAGAAGCCCAACGTTTATTGGTATTGATTAGTGATATCTTAGAACTTTCTCGGCTGGATGAACAACAGAAAATATTGGACTGGGAATTGGTGGAAATGCTTCAGTTGACACAAGAAACTGCCCAGCAGTTGCAAGTATTGGCTGACAAATACCATGTGAGTGTAACAGTTGTTGGCGAACCAGTAGAAATGCAAGGTAATAGACAAGTCTTGAATGAAATTTGTCATAACCTTTTGGAGAATGCTATTCGCTATAATAGGGAGCAAGGCTGGGTCAAAATAAACTTGTGGAAAAAACAAGAGGAGTTGGTTTTATCTGTTGCTGATAACGGCATAGGTATAGCTAATGAAGATAGAGATAGAATTTTTGAACGTTTTTATCGGGCAGATAAAAGTCATTCTAGAGCTACAGGTGGTACTGGCCTAGGGCTTTCCATCGTCAAACATGGCGTCCAATTACATCAGGGAGAAGTAAAAATAGCTAGTGAGCTAGGAGTAGGGACAACAATTACAGTTCGCTTGCCATTAAAAATAGAAAAATGAAACCATAATTAAGAGGCTAGGACAAAATAAGTTTTTGTCCTAGCCTCCTGTAATTTACAACATTGGGAAAGTTAATTATACGTTATAATTATTTTGGAGCAAATCCAGTGGTA
>JAFXJE010000008.1 GCA_017532485.1 Peptococcaceae bacterium
ACGCAGCATCGGTATAGCCAATTCAGCTAAATAATCATCTTTCGTCACAGTTTTTTCCTCTACGGTACCACAAGCAGCTAAAAAGATGCTGCAGATAAGAGTTAATAAACAAATATATTTTCTCATAACGCTGCCTCCTGCAGAAGTTCTTTGACTGCATTTAGGCGAAGGGCGAGAGCAGTATATTCAGGGTCAAGCACTTGTTCATATTCTGCAACCAATTTAAGTAAACGCTCTGTTTCAGCATTAATTTCGCCCAAAGCTTTTGGCGTAGGTGCTTCACGATAACTTGCCCTTTGTTCCTCAAGCATTTTACTCTCACTTTCTAACTTGGTTAAACATTCAATCCAATATTCTTCATTTAAATTTTCTTCTAGCTGTACTTCCTCTAATGCCTCTGTTTTATATGCCGAGTTAACATTAAATACCATATCATTAGCTACTGATTTTTCTTCACTTACATCGGCTCTAGCCAGCGTCAGCATTGTTTCTTCTGGTACTGCTGTTTGTTTTTCGCCACCCATTTGGGTAACAGCTAATGGCACACAAAGACAACAAACAGCAGCTACACCAGCTAGACTGCCCCAGCGTTTTAATTTTTGGCGTCTTGCCTCACTTCTAATACGCTGCATAGTTTTCTCATGCACCTCAAAAGGAACTTCTATTTCCTCCTCTGCCCACTTAGCCAATAAGTTATCCAGTTCTCTATCTTCCATAGCGCAGCTGCTCCCTTCTATCCTGCATAATTTTCTCTTTTAAATGATTTCTTGCTCTGGATAACCTTGATTTAACCGTACCTAACGAGCAGTCTAAGGCTTTTGCCATCTCCTCATAAGTGCGACCTTCTACTTCTCGCATGATAATTACGACTTTATATTCTTCACGCATTTCATTCAACAGCTGCTGTAAATATTGCCCTGTCTCCTGCTGTAAATAATATTCTTCCGGCGTAACGTCCTCGGCAGCAATTTCCTTGCTGACGCTACCGGCTTCCAGTTCTATTTCTTCCTCCAAGGAAGTTATTTGAAATTTTTTTCGTTTGCGCAACTCATCTAACGCCTTATTGGCAGCTATCCTATAGACCCAAGTCCCAAAAGAAGCTTCACCTCTAAAGGTCTCAATTACTTGATAAGCCTTGATAAATGTTTCTTGAGTAATATCCCCTGCATCTTCATAATTGCCCATATATTTATAGGCTATCGTATAAACCTTTTTTTCATGCAGCCGTACTAATTCTTCAAAAGCCGCAATATCACCTTTTTTAGCTTTTTTAATTAATTCACTTTCCTGCAATTCCGGCTCCCCCTTTATCCGGCATTATATAGACGAAAGTTTATCTATTCTTGTTCCCATTCTAACTTTCTAGCTCGAATAACACTTTCTTTACCATATTTAGCGTTAAGCTTGTCTAAGACTGCATCCAGCTTTTGATGTTTTTCTTCTTGCTTATTATCTTCAAACAAAGAGGTTTGCTCAACAATCTCATCTTCTGCTTTTAGATGCGAGACTGTGATACCAATTAAACGCACAGGCATACCTTCTCGATAATGCTGCTGTAATAATTGTTTAATTTGTGCAAAAACCATTTCAAAATTAGCTGTATATTTGTCCATAGTCACTGCTCTAGTCACTACTTTAAAATCTGCATATTTTATTTTTAAAGTGACCGTTTTGCCTTTAAGTTTCTGACTGCGTAAAGTATAACAGACATCATCCGTTAATTCAAACAAAACTGTTTCTAAAAGTTGACTTTGCTGGATATCCTTTGGGAAAGTAGTTTCTCTTCCGACTGATTTATGTTCACGAACGGGTTCTACTTCTCGCAAATCTATGCCTCTAGCCATTTCTCCCATTTGTCGCCCTGCTTTACCCAGCAAACGCTCCAAAAGTGCCAAATCTACTTGCGCCAATTGACCAATAGTCTTAATATGCATAGCCTTAAGCTGTTCTTCGGTCTTACTGCCTACCCCCATCATTTTACCAATAGGCAGCGGCCAAACTTTAGCAGCTAAATCATTCGGGGTCAGCACACAAAAACCGTCTGGTTTATCTAAATCTGAGGCAAGCTTAGCTAAAAATTTATTGTAAGCAATACCTACGGAAGCTGTCAGCTGCAGCTTCTTTTTTATTTCGTTTTTAATTTGATGTCCGATATTTTCAGCACCGCCAAATAATTTGCAGCTGCCGGTCACATCTAAGAAAGCTTCATCAAGAGATATAGCCTCTACTTCAGGTGTATATTGCTGAAATATTGTCATAATTTCCTGTGAAACAGCACGATATTTTTCCATATCTACCGGCAAGTAAATGCCCTGCGGACAACGACGATGAGCTTCGTACATCGACATTGCCGAATGAACCCCATATTTTCTGGCTTCATAGGAAGCTGTAGAAACAACACCACGTTGTTCCACAGTCCCCCCCACTATAACGGGCTGACCACGATAGAGAGGATTATCGCGCTGTTCTACAGCAGCATAAAATGCATCCATATCCACATGAATAATCACTCGTTCCATCGCTATCACCCCTCGTCCTTAATTTTTTATCTTTTTAAGTATAGCAGATAAGTTGTTTTTAGACAAATTTATAAAAAAGGCTTGACATCTTCATAATAATTGGCTATACTAATTAAGTATTCAACAAGCCGAAGTGGCGGAATTGGCAGACGCAGCGGACTCAAAATCCGCCGCCGTCAAAAGCGTGTGGGTTCGAGTCCCACCTTCGGCATAAGGTAAAGAGACTGGGCGAAAGTTCCGGTCTCTTTTTTGTTTTAGGTCTCCTCTTTTTCTAGTTGGGAAAAATCCACTGCTTTTCTTTTTTGGGAAATTGTTTGAGAAAGGATTGATTTGATGAAAGGTTTAATTTTTGATTTAGACGGTACATTGTTAGACTCCATGCCTGCTTGGCAGGAGCAGCTAGATTTATTATTTATTCGGCATGGCATGACACCACCGCCTGATTTATTGGACAGAACTAAAACTTTAGGCTTAGAAACAGCTACAGCTTTATTATTAGAAGAATTTGGTATTGACGAAGTTCCTGCTGATGTTTATCAAGGCTTTCAGGCAGCAATGAATGAAGCCTACTGTAATACTATTCCTCTAAAACCCGGCGTCTTGGAATTTTTACAAGAAATGAGTGGTAAAGTACCAATGGCAGTAGCCACAGCTACCTCCCATCAATTAGTTGACCAAGTTTTTGCACGTCATAACTTGGGACAATATTTTCACAGCGTAACTACGGTAGCCGATGTTGGTGTCGGCAAACATGAGCCAACGGTTTTTTTGGCTGCAGCAAAAAAAATGGGCTTGGAAGCTAAAGACTGTGTTGTTTTTGAAGACTCCTTAGAGGCTGTTCGCAGTGCCAACCGTGCTGGCTTTTTCACCGTAGCTATAGCCGAAGCTACTAACAAAAACGAACAAGCTGCCTTGCAAGCAGAAGCTGATAAATATATTCAAGATTTTTGCAATTTCACCTTATAAAAGTCGAAAAATATGATATAATGAAAAAATAAATTTTCAAGAAAGTAGGATTAAAATGGGAAACAAAGTATCAAAGAAAAAGATTGCTCAACAAAAGGCTGAAGCTGAAAGAAAGGCTGATAAACGCTCTAAGTATAACTTCCTTATTTATGCGTTAGCTATGTTAGTTGTGATGTGGGTAGTAGGATATTTTTTCAACGGGACTTCTATCAAAGATGTACCTGTGCAGAAAAATATAGCCTCTGTCGAAATCACTAATACAACTCTTTCGACAGAAACTAAAATTTTCACCGATGAAGATAATATTAAAAATGCTTGTGCTGCTTTAGGTTTATTGCGTTTTAAATATGGTACTGTAGCAGAAGAAGAACCTACTATTTCTATGGTTTTCAACATGGATGACGGTACTACCAAAGCTGTCTACATTAGCGAAAACACGCTTACTTGGAATGGCGAAACTTATAAGATTGTGCGTGATTCCATGGTTCGTGATATTATTAATGCCTTCTTCTTCCCTGAATTTATAAAAGAAAAATAAAAAGATATAAAGCAGGACCCCCCAGTAACTTCTATTACTGGAGGGTCCTTTTATTGTGGTCCTTACTGACTTATTTATGATATAAGCGTTTTGTTTCGTACTGTGGCTGGCAGCTGACATGAATACCTAAACGACGCAAGAGCTGCTCATCTTCATCATTAATAACGACGGAAAAATGGGCTTCGCCTCCACGCAGGTTCGCCAACTGTTCTTTGGCTTTTTGCGCCATCGGGTCATTGAGAGCTGAAATTGTCAGGGCAATCAAAACCTCATCGGTATGCAAACGTGGATTTTTATGTTGCAAATAATTTGTTTTTAAAGCACAAATAGGCTCCAAAACATGTGCTGCAATAATATCACAAGCATCATCAATTTCACCCAGCACCTTTAAAGCATTAAGCAGCATAGCAGAAGCTGCTCCCAAGGTATCAGAGGTTTTACCAGTAACTACTCTGCCATCAGGCAAAACCATCGCCCCTGCTGGAGCACCTGTCAGCTGAGCTTTGATTAAAGCTGCTGAAATAGCAGGACAAATATCTGTAGTTGCTCCCGCTTGATTCATCAGAAGTTTCAATTTATTAATTTCATTTTCATCACTTTGTCCCTGCAGTCTTCTGACTTCAGCAGTATAATAACGCCGCAAAATTTCCATTCGAGAAGCTTCACAGCAAGCTTCATCATCAATGATGCAATTGCCAGCCATATTAACACCCATATCCGTAGGTGACTTATATGGCGAACTGCCTTGGATACGTTCAAAAATTGTATTTAACACAGGGAAAATTTCAACATCACGGTTGTAGTTAACTGCTTTTTCTCCATAAGCTTCTAAATGGAACGGGTCAATCATATTAACATCATTTAAATCAGCTGTAGCTGCTTCATAAGCTAAATTGACAGGGTGCTTCAAGGACAAATTCCAAATTGGGAAAGTTTCAAATTTGGCGTAGCCAGCTGTAATTCCTCGTTTATGGTCATGATACAGCTGACTCAAGCAAGTCGCCATTTTACCACTGCCCGGACCTGGCGCAGTGATAACCACCAAAGAACGACTTGTTTCAATATAATCATTTTTCCCCAGCCCTTCATCACTCACGATATGCTGCACATCAGAAGGATAACCATCTATATGATAATGACGATAACTGCGAATACCTAAAGCATCCAAGCGTTTTAAAAAACTGTTGGCTGCTGCTTGGCCTGTATATTGGGTCAAAACTACGCTGCCCACATACAAATCCAATTCCCGAAAAGTATCAATCAAGCGCAAAACATCATCATCATAAGTAATACCTAAATCGCCGCGTACTTTATTGGCTTCAATATCTCCAGCACTAATAGTGATTACAATTTCCACATCTTCTTTTAATTGCTGCAACATTCGTACTTTACTATCAGGAGCAAAGCCCGGTAAAACACGCGATGCATGATAATCATCAAAAAGCTTTCCCCCAAATTCCAAGTATAATTTGCCACCAAACTTGGCTATCCGTTCACGAATTTGGGCAGATTGCATAGTTAAATATTTTTGATTGTCAAAGCCTACTTTTGCCATACTATAAAACCCTCCCGTATTTATTGTTTACCTGTACTGCCAAAGCCCCCTCTAGCTTCACCCGATAAACCTTGCACTTCTTCAAAAATAATCTTTGGCTGATGTTTTTGAATACGGAATTGGCAAATACGGTCATTTACATGAATTTCTGTATCACGCACTGCCAAAACAGGCATCCTTAAAATATCTTGGTCACTATATTTACCGTAACTCTCGTCAACAACACCAATACTATTGGTTTGAATAAGACCAAAATTTTTAAAAGTTGAACTGCGTGGGGCAATAATCAATTCATAACCATCTGGCAAGGACATTGAGACACCTAAATTAATTAAAGCAAATTCGCCTTTTTTTAAGACTTTATTTTCAGCAGAGCGCAAATCTATCCAATCAGATTTGCCGTCAATATACTCTAATTTATCAATTTCTTGACTATGGTAAGTAATTTTGATAACCTCTTGTTCCACCTATAATGCCCCTCTTTCAATGTTAATTTCTATTTTTTTATCTTATCAAATCTGAGAACGCTATGCAAGTAGAAAGGAAAGAAAAATCCTCCCTATGTTTCCCCTTGCTGACCGTTTTGTCGGTAAGGAAAAACATAGGAAGGATTATCTTATCTGAAAATTAACGCTGTACTGATTTCTTTACCCGGTGTGGCGAGATATTCGCCTTTTACATAACTACCGGATACAGAACCTGAATCAAGAGCAAGTGCATCTACTGCACCTAATTGGCTCATAATAACAGCCAATTCTGTCAAGGTACATTTCACACCTGCTACTAAAATCAAATTGTTTTCTGCAGTATAACCAATAGCACTGCGCGCAGTTGCCAAGCCAAAGCCTGTTAAATCAACAAACCCTTCTCTTTCTGGGTCAATTGCTGTTTCGCCAGCTGACAACAAAATCGGACCTGCACCAATAGCTGTATGCACTTCTGACCAATCCAATTTTTCATTAGCACCATTTACATAACTTACTTGATAACTAATTAAATTATCCTTAGCCAGTTTTTCTGCCAATTCTTCTTGGCTGCCGGTAAAGTTTAAGACATAGCCATCCTCAGGAATAGCCGTATTGGTGTTTTGCTCAATAGCTGTAACTACACCCTTTTGCACAACCACATTTGTCCCATAAGCAAAACCCATTTCATCACCATGGAAATTGTTAAATAAAACTATTTGGCTGCCATCTTTAGCTGGTGTATGATTAAGCATAGCAATATCTGCTTTAGTACCGTTTAAATCCGCCTTAATAACACTTTTCGCAACGCCTACTTTGATGCTGCCATCATTAAAGAAAGCTATTGTGCCACCTGTATTCTCAGCATGAAGCAAAGCACCTTTCTTGACAATCAAGCCATAAGGCTCCATTGCTTTAGAAGGGTCATAGCTTTGAAAATAATTTCCGTTGATAGCTGCTTCAGCATAACTGCGTTCGGCTAATTTTTCTAAAGTTTCTACTTTGCCAATACAGTTTTGCGCAACTACAACATCAGCTTTTAATTTAGCATCTGCCGGAATAGAAATGTAAGAAACATTAGTTTCCTTTTCATTGACCAGTAAAGTTGCCTTTTCAACTACAACCTTAGATACATCAGGCATTATTACTTCTTCACCATCGGTCCGAATAGATAAATCTTCCTCATTCCAACCAATAGAAACGCCCCAAATAATCGGAACTGCTTTGGCAGGAATAACAACAACTTCTTCTAACAACATCGGTGCTGCATCTAAAGACATCTTTTCTCCATTAACCACAATGGTGCTGGAACCCAGATCCAAAGTTGCTTTTGTTTCTTTGTAAGTGATAGTCAGAGATTTTTTCGTTGCATCATATTCTAAAGTGCCACCCAAACTCGCAGTAACATCCTCAGCTGATAAAAATACTAAGCTTTTCACTGTTGAAGCTTGATATTCTACTTGTTCATTATCAATAGAAACATTTAAAACCGAGTCTGCTTCCGCAGCGTGCACAGGCAATAGCGGTAACATAAGCAAAAAAATCACCGTCAACATAATTAATGGTTGACGAGAAATTGACATTTTCTCCTACACCTCTCTTCTTTATGTAATAGATATTACTTTATGTTGATTGTCCTTATAACAATGATTTTGGTATAAACATTAAAAGTAACAAAAAAGTAACATTTATTAAAGTATAACCGTTTTCTGCCTTTTTGTCTAGTATTTTCTGAAAAAAACTTGGAATTATCCCCCTGCTTTTGCAGATAAGAAAAGGCATCAGCT
>JAFXJE010000068.1 GCA_017532485.1 Peptococcaceae bacterium
CCGATAATAATAGCTGCAAAAATCAAAGCTTTCAAATCCAAAGGATTATCTGGCATAATATTTAACAAAATCACTGACTCATCATTAACTACACCTGTCAACTCCAACATACCATCTAAAATTAAAGTCAGCATACCTGCCAAGAGGACACCACCCAAACAACCAAAAATAGCCGCAAAGCTCTTGGTATTGACCCCATTAACAATAAATAAAGTCATAAAGGTAATATATATACAAGTGACAATTGACCATAAATAAACATTTTCACCAGCTAAAACAGCAGGAATAAATACATAAAATACGGCTAAACAAGTTAAAGTCAGAGAAATAATTGTATTTAAACCTTTCGTTCCGCCAAACAATAAGAGCAGAGCCAAAAAGATAATCAATAAGACAGAAATCGTGTCAAAGCGTTCATAATCACTAAGCTGCCATGGATAATCCCCAATAATATCAGGATAAGTATATAATAAAACCTTATCGCCGGGCTCTACTACTTTCAAATTGACTGCTGTATAATAATCCAGTGTCTGCTGCGCTTCTACCACTGTCCCTTTTTCTGCACCACTAGTAATTTCCGCCGTAAAAGTAATTATTTCACTGACTACATCTTCAAAATCATTCAACGGATAGTCATTACTCTGTTGTGATAAGACCTCTTTTACTGTTGCTTTCACAACTATTGACTGGTCATCACCGGCAAAATCTTGATAATTTTGCATAGCCAAATTATGCCCAATAAATATGTAAAGTACAGAAATCAGCAATACTAAACAATAGGTCAATAAAAATTTTTTCTTATCTTGCTTATCCATAAGCTATCTCTCCTAGTAAAAAATAAAAGGCAAGGACTATTGTCCTCGCCTCTCCACCGTATTGACTGACCAAGCCGTAAGCCGGGTTTTGTCTATCGAATGATCATCTATCTCGAATTCCAGTCACCTGAAATCTCTAGCGACCTACCCGAGAACAAAGCGGGCCACTTTTATATGTTCTCCTATTAGGTCTTGCACCAGATGGGGTTTACCAAGCCGACAAGTTACCCTGCCGCTGGTGCGCTCTTACCGCACCGTTTCATCCTTACCGATTGCCGAAGCAACAGGCGGTTTGTTTTCTGTGGCACTTTCCTTAAGGTCACCCTCACCAGCCGTTAGCTGGCATCCTGCCCTGTGGAGCCCGGACTTTCCTCAATTTTTTCAAATCGCGATCATTTCACTTACTCATCTCAATACGACAAGGTATTATAACACAAATAAAGTAATTAAGCCAGTATTTTTTCTATTTTCTTTCTTCGCCAACTAATTGCCAAAAGCGATCATAGTGATGTAATCCTACTAATTCTCCGTCATTGGCAGCAAAGAATTTATTTTCTTCTTCCAGCGAAATTGCTTTTTCCAAAGCATAAAATGCCATCATTGGCTCATTCATCAGAGTATAAGTACAGGCAGCATTATACCACAAGTCACCATTATCTTCTTCCAAAGCTAAAGCATATTTATGGCAAAATTCCGCCGAAGCATATTCACCTAATTCAGCAAACTCTACCCCGAGATTAGAATAAAGGCTGCCGTTATCCGGTTCTGACAATAATACAATATAATAAAGCTGAATAGCCTCATCTTTGAGACCCATTTCCGACAATTCCACAGCCAAACGAATATACATATTCAAATCTACAGGAATTAAATCTATAATCTCACAAAACAACTTCGCAGCACGGTCATTATTACCCTCTTGTTGTTCCAATTTAGCTAAACAATATCTACCGTCAATAAATTCCGGAATTAAAACTAAGGCTCGTTCATAATGCTCCCGAGCAGCCTTCAAATTACCAGCTACATCATAAACAACAGCCAGTTCAAAATGCAGCAACCCTTCATTATGGTCAAGCAACAAGCCCTGCTGTAAAGTTATTTCTGCTTTTTTCAACATATCCAATTGGCGATACCAAGTACCCATCATATAGCAAAAAGCCACATCCTCTTGAGTAAAACCTTGTTTTTTCAACTGTGCAAAATATGTTTCAGCCAAAGCAAAATCATCTTCTTCAATCGCTTGTTTTAACTGTAATCTCAATTCCGATTCTTGCAATTCTTTTACCTTCTTTCCCGTACCACTTCACCAACGGTAATACACTGGATTGCACCATCCAGATAAAGATGCACAATCCCCGTATCCTCAGCCAAAACCTGCAATTTTTCCTCCAGCTCAGGTAGTTGAAGTTGTCCCAACCCCCAAGCCGCATAACCACGCACTTCGCTATCTTTGTCCTGCAATAAAACCGTTATTTTATTAAGAAATGGTTTAATATGTTCTAAATTTTCTTTACCTAAATAACCAATCGACCATAAAACACCGATATGACACATTGGATTGTCCAAACCATTAGTTATCATATACTTAATAAATTCGTGGAACTGCTCTGTTCTACCTTTAATTACCACAGCCATCATTTCAGGTGCCGCCCAAGGCACATTACCACTTTCATCATTCATCGCCCATAAAGCTCGCCGTAAAACATTACGATAAGCTTCATCATTAGCTGCACCATAATTATATGCCATTTTTTCCAAAGCTTCCAAGGCGTACCAGCGTTGCAGCTGCCGATAATCACCCCAAATATTCATCTGAATATATCGCAAAACTTGTGTATTCTTTTCTCTACCTAGTTCGATAATTCCTGCATAATCTCTATTCTGTATATATTCTGTAACTTGTTTTTTAATTGTCATAACTGTCAGCCCCTTTCTTTTTCTTCATTTCTTATTATAAATATACCCTTTTTCCAACTATCACAAACGACATCAGCCCCTATTTTCTATTAGAAATAATCCTCTGTTACATAATATATTTTTACTTGTCAACTTTATTAGTCAATGCTATAATGAATTGTTGTATGGGAGATTAGCTCAGTTGGTTAGAGTACTTGCTTGACATGCAAGGGGTCGGAGGTTCGAGCCCTCTATCGCCCACCAAAAATTTAAGGGCTGTCGCACTAACGAATTTTTTCGTTAATACGACGCCCTTTTTTATTTTTTCTTGATTGGAGATAATGAATTTGCCATATTTTTTTGAATCCGTTGAAACAGTCCCAGCTGGTGTAGGTTTTAATATGTATGATACCTGTCATTTAAGTTGGTTATTGGCTTTTGTACTATTCACCGTTTTCTTTTCTGTTACCTACAAGAAAGCATCACTAGAAAAGAGAAAAAAAATTCGCATTTTGTTTGTAATTTTGCTTCTACTCGACGAAGCTGTTAAAACTGCCGGCTTACTGGCTATTGATGGTTACCTGCCTAAGTACTTACCATTCCATCTCTGCAGTATTAATATATTTATTATTACCTATCATGCTTTTAAAATGCATAAAATTTGTGGTATTTATCTCTATACGGTTTCCATTCCGGCGGCTCTCTGCGCCCTCTTGTTCCCTACCTGGACATCCTTACCATTAGCCAATTATATGCATTTACATAGCTTTACTGTGCATATCCTCTTGGCTGCTTATCCGATTATGCTAACTTATGCTGGTGATATTCGTCCGGAAATCAAGGCTATTCCACACTGTTTAGCTCTTTTGGCAGCTTTAGCAGCTGTCGCTTATGTAGTCAATTTACTTTTAGGTACCAACTTTATGTTTCTTATGTACCCTGATGTCGGCAATCCTTTATCTTGGTTTGAAACCAACTGGGGCAACCATCGTTACGGATTTCCTGTTATGATTAGTGGTATCTTACTAGTCATGTACTTACCAGTCTACATCTTGGAAAAATGGCGTAAATAATTTTAAATTATGATATAAATAAGGCTTGGACAAAAGTCCAAGCCTTATTTCTTATCTTTTTATTAATTAATTCGTAAGATTTCTTATTAGTAAACAAGTGCAGACAATGGAATATAAACTGCACAGCCAACTACTAAGCAGTAAATAATTGCTAAACCAGCATATTTATAGATAGCAG
>JAFXJE010000069.1 GCA_017532485.1 Peptococcaceae bacterium
GAATTATCATCTGAAATTACTTCTTTTGGGAAGAAGCTCGCACTGGAAGATGAGCCAAGATACATTAACAGATTGCCTGTTTTAACACCATCACTGCGAAAAGCTCCAGTTGCATCAAAGTATCCTTTGACCATCGGTACATAATAATTATCCCAAAGTTTTTGCATGATTTGTTCATCTAAGCAAACAATCAATTCCGAGCCTTGGCGTTGAATTAATTCATTTCCCAGCTGTGCACAACCCAAATAAAAATAATTAGCCATAGCATCACGCCCAAAGAAAGCTTTACCATCATAAGCTTTTTCAGTTAAGCTGTCAGTCCAATTATAATATTTTTCAGCCGTTGCCGTAATTCCCTCAAAAGTAGTTAAATAATCATATGCTGCACCTGTTGCTTCAGCAAAAGGCAGCCAATCAGTTTCATTTAATAGTAATATTTCCGTACTCTTAGCTACTGGAAAAATAAACAAACTGCCATTACCGTTCAAATCGCCTTCTTGCAGATAACTTTCAATATAAGCATCTTTTTCATCTTTTGTTAAATACGATGCTAAATCAGCTACTAAACCTTTTTGATTTAAAACGGCAGCCGTACTAGCATAAGCCGCAAAAATATCTGGTAATTCCTGAGCACCTATTTTTTCATCTGCTGCATCATAAATGGCATTAGTCAAATCGTTAATATTGCCAATACTGGAGCTTTCCACTACAATATTTTTTTCTCGACCGACAGTAGTATTGAACTCATCTACCAGATTATTAAAAGCAATTAACTGTGCACCATTGTAATAATTCCACACACTTATATGCACAGGCTCCTTTTGCTCCTCACAAGCAGTACAAGTCAAAAGCAAGCAAAATAATAAAATCCCACTCAAAATTTTATTTTTCTTTTTTTTCATTCAACCAACCCTTTCAAATCTTATATTTGTTCTTCCAACCAATGATATAAATCTGCATAAACTTCCAACTGATTGATTTCATTCAACATTTCGTGGCGACCATCAGCATACAATTTACAAGTTACATTTTTCATTCCACTTTGGATAAATTGCTGTTCTACTTCTTTCACACCTTTTCCTGCCAATCCTACTGGATCCTTATCACCAGAAAAAATATAAACAGGCATCTCCTTATTTAAAGCCACCAATTTTTGCTTATCATTGGCTAACACTATACCAGTCAACAATTCATGGTAAAATCCATTGGTGCACATAAAGCCACACAAATCATCCTGTAAATATAAGTCTACCTGTCCACAATCACGAGTAAGCCAATCAAATTCAGTTCGTGGGGCCTTTACACTGTTATTGAAGACTTTAAAAACAACATTCTGTACCTTATCTGCCACCATTTTCTCACCAAAACAAGTGCAGCAAGCTTTAGCTGCTTTTTTAGCAATTTTACCAACTTGGCCTAAACTATTTCCTGTCCCAGACAAAATCAAGCCGTTAAAAGTTTGTGGATAGCGTTGCACAGTACAGCGAGCAAGAAAAGAACCCATACTGTGACCCAGCAAAAAGACTGGCGCAGAATTTTGTAAGCTAATTATTTTTCTCAGCTCTACTAAATCCAACATCATCAAATCCCAATCAATATTCTTCCGTAAATGCCCCAGCGTATTATCCTCTTTGCCAGTCATTCCATGACCACGCTGGTCTGGGGCATAAAGAGAAATACCATGTTCAGCCAAAAACTCACCAAAATGAGCAAATCTTCCACTATGCTCCGTCATCCCATGAGCCAATAAAATATTTAAACGAGGCTGTTCAACCCGCCAAGAACGATAATAAATAGTCTTGCCATCTACTGCAATAAAGTTGTTCATCAGCAACGCCCCCCTTAAAGCTTTTCTTTTATTTTAAGCCCAAAGATAATATTTGTCAAAAAACAGCCCCCTGAATCAAGTGGATGCAGGGGGCTCATTTAGTCATTTTCTCTTATGCTTGTTGCATTTTTGCTAATTGGCGTTTAGTTACATCTTTTGGACAAATGTTTTTGAATACTAAACTATCCAATGGCTGAGTATAATGTTGTTCTTCAGCAGGTAACTGTGGAGTTGCCATGAAGAATAAGTCCTTTACAGTTTCTCTGAAAGTACCTTCGGTAAACTTCGCATTAATACCACTTTCTACTGCATCTTTGCGTTGTTGTTCCAAATCAGCACGACTGATATTCATTACAGTATCGTAAACAGCATTTAAGTTATCTACGCTATAGAAAATACCTTTAATTAAAGCCAAATAAGCCATGTTCAATGGATATGGCAGAGCATCAACCATTCTTAATTCAATACCATTAGCTGTAGCTCTTACTTCAGGCTGTACCATTTCTAAAACAGCATTGATTTCACCATCGTTTAATTCTCTGTCACCATAATATTCTTCATTGGTTTTTTCGCCTAAATATACGATTTCTTCGCCTTCTGCAGCTGCAATAGCAGGAGCTTCATGCACAAATTTAATATATTGAACATATTTAAAGCTATGACCACTGATAATATTTTCAATTTGAGTATTAGCTAATTTTGCTTCATCAAACATATGCAAGTTTGCCACAAATTTTTCACTGTCTTTACCGTCAACAACAGGAGCATTATCAAATAATGCAGCAAACATCGGAGCTAAAGCACTAGCTACTCTGAATTTCTTTTCAAAGTCATCACTGTGTGCATAATCAATAGTTACCACTGTTTGTGCAGAACCTTTTAATAACTGCATAGCAGCTTGATTGCCTTCTGCATATTTTGCCATAGCTTCAGCTTTTGCCATAGGCATTAATTCAATTTCATCTAAAGTGCTGGCAGGTTGTTGACCAGCAGATAATAAAATTTGACCTCTAGCTTCTAATTCGCTGAATAAACCTTGGATAAAATCTAAGTAAGCTTTATCAATAACTTGTAAACTAGCTGTTTTAGCTACTTGCAATTCAATTTGACCACCAGCTTGTAATAAAACAGTAGCTGGATACTTGCGAACACCAATTAAGTTTTCGCCTTCATATAAACCTTCCCAACCATTACGGGTCATGTATTCCAACAAGCTTTCCAAACCATTTTCGCCTTCAAATGGAACAGCTTTTAAATCACTTTTATTTACTAAAAAGTGACCGAAACTTGCTCCCATTGTAAAATATTCATGTTCTTTAGCACCTTTGTTCAGGCAGTCTAATAACTGATCTTTAAACATATCCTCGCTCCATTTCTCTTTTTAAATACATCTTTTTTGATTATAACACGAATTAAATAGAAATACACCTATTTTTCTTCATTAATTATCTCCAATAAATTTTGGTAATCGTGCTGCAATTGAAAATACTGCTCACTAATATTCATCGCTGCCAAAATAGCTGCATCACGAAAATCTACTTTAGGCTGCTGCTCTACAACTTTACGCATCATCTCATCAACATGCTTGGCTACTTTGATTACTTTTTCTATATTTTCTTCTGCCACGCGCAAGGTGTAGCTATGTCCGTAAATATCTACTGATACTTTTTTCAGTTCATCCATTTTTACACCCTCCTGCTTACCAAATTCCACGAAATACATTTTCAGCAGCACCAGTCATATACAAATGCCCATTGTTTTCATCCCAACGCACTTGCAAATCGCCACCATCTAAATGCAGCAACACATTTCTACCTGTTCTACCATTTAACACACAAGCCACTGTAGTCGCACAGCTCCCAGTACCACACGCCATCGTAATAGCAGCACCTCTTTCCCAAACTCGCATGATAACCTCACCTTCATCAAGCACTTGCACAAATTCTACATTTGTCTTTTGTGGGAAATACGCACTCTTTTCAATTCGTGGGCCCCAATATTCTAAATCAGCCTGTTTAATATCATCGACAAAAATTACACAATGAGGATTGCCCATACTCACAGCAGTAACTGTAAAAGCTTGTCCCTCTATTTCCAGCTCTGCTCCCAAAGTTTGCTCCACATCAACCATTGGTATTTCTTCCTTAGCCAACAACGGTACACCCATGTCAACTTCGATTAACCGTACTCTGTCCTCTTCATCAGTGATAATCTTCGGTATCATAATTCCTGCCAAAGTTTCGACAGTCATTTCTTTTTTAATCACAATTTTTTCTTCATAAACATAACGCGCAAAACAACGAATACCATTACCACACATCTCGGCCTCACTGCCGTCGCTGTTAATTACTCGCATTTGTATATCAGCTTTTTCAGAAGGCAACACAAGCAATATTCCATCTGCACCAACCCCAAAATGTCTATCACACATTTTAAGTGCCAACTCACTATATTCTTGTTCTGCAATTTTTTCCTGCAAGCAATCAATCACGATAAAGTCATTACCTAATCCCTGCAATTTAGCAAATTGCATCATGCATCCCTCCTTTTTTCATTACACTTCAGTATAACAAATTTCTTTCCATTTATCTACTATCGAATTTTCTTGTCAAACAGTCATTTCCAAGTTTTGCCCACAAATTTTTTAAGTTTCCTCGAATAAACTTTTTTTCGAAAGGTAATAATGAACAACAGGAATTGTACTTTTTGGAGGTAATTACAAATGGCGTTTATGTGCAAAGTAGAAATTTGCGGCGTAGATACATCAAAGCTTCCCATTCTTAAAAATGAAAAAATGATGGAATTGTTTCGCGCCTACCAAAGTGGCAATGAAGAAGCGCGTGAAGAATTAATTCAAGGTAATCTGCGCTTAGTTTTAAGTGTTTTGCAACGTTTTTCCCAACGTAATGAAAATCCTGATGATTTATTTCAAGTAGGCTGTATCGGCTTAATCAAAGCTATCGACAACTTTGACCTCAGCCAAAATGTAAGATTTTCAACTTATGCAGTACCGATGATAATTGGGGAAATTCGTCGTTATATCAGAGATAATACAAGTGTGCGTGTCAGTCGTTCCCTGCGTGATATCGCCTATCGTGCCTTGCAAGTGCGTGATGCACTTACCAACCAACATTCCAAAGAACCTACTATCGAACAAATAGCTGCTGAATTAGCCTTACCACCAGAAGATGTTTCCTTTGCCCTCGATGCCATTCAAGAACCAGTTTCTCTCTATGACCCTATCTATAATGACGGTGGCGACCCAATCTACATCATGGACCAAATTTATGACACTAAAAACACCGACCGTCATTGGCTAGAGAACCTCTCCATCCAACAAGCCTTGAATAAACTTACCAATCGTGAACAAATGATTATTGATATGCGTTTTTTCCAAGGCAAAACGCAAATGGAAGTAGCCGAAGAAATCTCCATTTCCCAAGCCCAAGTCAGCCGTCTGGAAAAAAGCGCCCTCCAAACCATGCGCAAATATGTGTAAACTTTCAGCCTATCCGACAAATCCTTCTCCTATATTGACAATACTTACCCTTAATGCTATATAATTACTGTAAAAGGATCGGAGGAATGGCTATGTATAAATTGACCAATTATTATGCATTACGCGGACTAAAATGTCTTCATTTATTGGCAACTATCTTTTGGTGCGGCGGTACACTTACTGCTATGTTATTAAATTATACCGTTGGCTTACCAGCTAACATCGAGAATACTCTGCTTATATACCTTATCCGTCCAGGTATTTGGATGTTGATTGCAACCGGCTTCATCTACACACTATTTACCAATTTTTCCTGTAAACAACGTTGGATTCAAGCTAAATGGCTCGTTACCTTTGCCACCGCCCTTTCCGGCGTGTTCATTGTATCCGCACCACTAGAAAATTTAACAAAAATTTTTCTGATGCTTACTTTAGTAGTTATCTCTGTTTATCATTTA
>JAFXJE010000070.1 GCA_017532485.1 Peptococcaceae bacterium
ATGCATAAAGCAAGAAGCAGGAAACAACCACTAAAATAGGAATACCTACTACGCGACGACAAGCCTCCAAAAGTAAAAGAATGGCCATAATAGCAATAAAGATATCCTGTTGAGTATATTGTCCTGCGTGTGTAACCAGTTCCTTAAAGTTAAGTGACATATAGAGGAAGCTGGCAGCACTGAGACAAGCCAAAACTAAATCGTACCAAGGCACCTTATTGGCATTGCGTGGTGCATTTTTGCGTGCCGGATAGAGCAAATATGCCAAAAATAAAACGGCAGCAATAAAAGCAGAACGATGAACTTGTACAGATAAGCGCCCAAAAGTATTGATATAAACTGCAAAAACGGTAAAAGCAATTAATAACCAGCGCATAACTGTTGCTTTTTTACCGGCAAAAACACGCGTAGCTGACTCACGGTCATACTTTTTCATAATCTCATTAACTTCTTCAGCTGAGATATGTTCAATATCTTCAGGATGTGATTTTGTCTGCATAGAAAAACTCCTTTCTTAAAAATATGTTAATCTTGAACAATTGTAAAACGCACACTGGTTAAGGAAGGAGCTAAATCTTTCAAATGCCAAGTTTTATCCCCAATATGTAAAATATGGTCGCTGACTGTACCTACCTTATAGACCAGATTGCTAAGAGGATAATTGATTTTATCAATAACCATATAGCCTTCATCATCATAATAAAACTCCTGCTCCGGTAAAACCTCAGTAGCTACACCAGCACCAAAATGATGATAACGAGCTTTGCTTAAAATCAATCCCTGCTCGCCAAGCTGATAATATTCCTCAACCATGCTTTTATTTACAGAATGAGTGTAAGAAACAGAAAAAATTCCGTCTTCACCCAAAGGTTCGCTTAAATAAATTTCATCAGTATAAGCATTTTGCATCACCAAGAGCTGTACCTTGCTTTGATGAAGATTATTTGCCCAAAAGGCAATTGTAAAAATAACCGCAACCACAAGAACTGTGGCTGCGGTAATAGAAAGTTTCCGATTATTTTTCTGCATGGCAGAGATTATTTAATAACGCCTTGTTCTTTGTAGAATTTTTCAGCACCTGGATGCAATGGTACAGATGCACCTTCAACTGCAGCTTGAACATCTAATTCAGCACCTTTAGCATGAGCTGTAGTGATAGCTTCTTTGCCGTCAAATAAAGCTTTAGTCATGTTATAAACCATTTCTTCACTTAATTCAGGAGAAACGATAATAGTAGCTTTTACAGCAACAGTCAATACATCATATTGGATAGACTCATAAGTACCTGCAGGAATTACATTTACAGTGTAGTATGGGTATTGATTAACTAATTCGTTAACCATAGCTTCGTCTAAAGCTAATAAGGAAATATCATTTGTGCTAGCTAATTCCATAACTGCTGTAGTAGGAGTACCAGCTGTAACAAAAGCAGCATCTAAAGCTTTGTCTTTGATAGCGTTAGCAGAGTCACCAAAGCCTAAGTATTGAGCATCAATATCATCAAAAGTTAAGCCTGCAGCAGCTAAGATTTGTCTTGCGTTAGCTTCTACACCACTACCAGGAGCACCAACGGATACACGTTTGCCAGCTAAATCAGCAATAGATTTAACATCAGAGTTTGGAGCTAAAACGATTTGGCATACTTCAGCATAAACAGTTGCCATAGTGTTAAAACCAGTGATAGGTTCTTTGCCGGCAAATGTTTCTGTACCGTTGTAAGCATAAGTCATAACGTCATTTTGAACGATAGCGATTTCAGCTTCACCATTGTTTACTAAGTTGATGTTTTCAGCAGAAGCACCTGTAGATTGTACGTCAACAGATAAGCCAGGTACAGCTTCTTTCCAAACATTTGCTACAGCACCTGCGTATGGATAATAAGTACCGGAAGTACCACCAGAAGCAAATACTAAATTGGTAGTTTGAACTTTTTGTTCTTGGTTTTCAGCAGCTTGTTGATTATTGCCGCCACCGCAAGCTGTTAAGCCGAAAGCAGCTAAAACACCGATAGCTACGATAGAAGTTAATTTTTTACTTAATTTCATTTCTTCTTCCCCCTAGAAAAATTTTTGGTTCATGAAAATAATCATGAAAACTTTACTAATGTTCTTATGATACCAAAAAAACGGGTAATTGTAAATACATTTCCCTACTTTTAGATATATATTGCTTTTCAGCAGAGGTTGGGGTAAGATAAAATCAGATGTATTTGGCAAAAATAGGGGGAAATAAAGAAGTATGGCTGAAAAATCTTTTATTAAAGGGGCATTAGTCTTAACGGTTGCCGGCGTTGTTGCCAAAATGATGGGTGCCTTATATCGTATTCCTTTTGCGCGTATTGTAGGCGAGGAAGGCTCGGCAATTTATGGTCTTGTTTACCCAGTGTATAATTTACTGTTAGCTTTGTCGACGGCAGGTATCCCTTTGGCAATTTCCAAGTTAATTGCTGAACGCGAGGAACAAGGTTATTCGCAGGAAAGTTTGCGTATCTTTAAAGTGGCCTTGTTGCTTTTATCGGCAGTAGGCTTAAGTGTTGGGGTTATCATTTTCATCAATGCTGATTGGATTGCTGCTAATGTTCTGCATGAGCCAAAAGCAGCTTGGAGCTTGCGAGCTTTAGCACCAGCAATGATTTTTTCGTGTATGCAGGCAGTATTTCGTGGCTATTTCCAAGGCTTGCAGCAGATGGTGCCAACAGCCCTTTCGCAAATTACAGAGCAATTTATTCGGGTAGGGGTTATTATGGCTGTCATCTTTACCTTGGCAGGTTTTGGTGCGGAAACGGTAGCAGCAGGTGCCAGCTTTGGTGCTTCGGTCGGTGGCTTTGCAGCGTTATCTTTAATCGTCATGCTTTTCTTGCGTCACCAACGAAAACAAGGTATAGTGAATAGCAAGACACCAGAATTAGCAGAAAGCAATGGGAAGATTATTCGTCAAGTATTGGCCTTGGCTATTCCGATTTCCATTGGCAGTCTGGTTTTACCTTTGATGCAGTCCATAGACTCTGTTTTAGTTTTGCCTAGATTGGAAGCAGGTGGCATGAGTCATTTGCTGGCAATGGGTCAATTTGCTTATTTATCTACTTATGTAGCACCGATTATTAATCTGCCGTTTATCATTACGACAGCTGTAGCTGCCAGTTTAGTACCGGCTATTTCCGAAGCTTTAAGTGCAGGCAAATTTGATTTTGTACGCAAAAATTTTCAATCAGCAATGCAGCTGGGTATTTTAATTGTTTTACCAGCAGCAGCA
>JAFXJE010000071.1 GCA_017532485.1 Peptococcaceae bacterium
TATCGAGGCAAAAAAGCACGACGCAGAAGGGGCTCGAACCCTCGACCTCCAGCGTGACAGGCTGGCATTCTAACCAACTGAACTACTGCGCCAAAAGAATCATGGGCGTTGACGGGATCGAACCGCCGACATCCTGCTTGTAAGGCAGACGCTCTCCCAGCTGAGCTAAACGCCCACATGACCTTGCAACATCATTTATTATATATCCTTCCATATTGAATGTCAATAGTTTTTTTGATATTTTTTTAGTTTTTAATTATTTTTTTACTCTCAAACAAATCGAGGCTAGAACATAACATTTGTTCCAGCCCCTTTCATTTTAAATAAACATCATCACTGCAGCAAGAATTAGGCGACTAGCTATCCCAGCCAGCACATCATCAGCCATAATACCTAAACCGCCGTCTAAATCTTGAATGGTTTTTATCGGTCCTATTTTACTAATATCAAAAAAGCGAAATAAAATAAAGGATACTGGCCACAACCAAACAGGCACCTGCCACATGGCTATCCACATTCCGACAAACTCATCCCAGACTATTTCAGGTGCATCATGCTTTTGTAAATATTTTTCACCTTGATCACAAATAAAGATACCCAAACCTGCTGCTATAAGAATAAACCATAAGGGCAAACCTTGCTTAGTCAAAAAATAGCATATGCCCCCCAGTAAAACTGCAGTTAAAGAACCCCATGTACCAGGTGCAGGTTTAAGTAAACCGGAGCCAAGTCCTCTTGCCAAAAATACTATTATTTTTTCTTTCATATTATCAGCTCCAGGAAATTTGATTTTTCAGCTTCAATAAATAATCCAAACCAGAATACAAAGTCAAGATTAAAGCAACATAGAGCACAATTATGCCTAAGTTAAAACCTAGAATTACTTCCAACTGTGGGTTAAGCATTAATAAAATCAAGGCAATCATTTGTACAGTTGTTTTTACTTTGCCCCAAATACTAGCTGCAATTACCACACCTTCTGCTGCAGCTACTGAACGCAGACCAGTAATAGCATATTCGCGAAATAAAATCAAAACTACAACCCATGCCGGAACATCGCCTAATTGAACAAGACAAATCATAGCCGCCGCCGTTAAAACTTTGTCTGCTAATGGATCCATAATTTTGCCAAAATTAGTAATTTGATTATTTTTACGAGCTAAATAACCATCAAGCCAATCGGTCATCGAAGCAATAATAAAGATTACCGTTGCTGCTAAACGAGTACCCTGTGTATTCATTAACAATGCAACCATAAAAAATGGTACCAGCACCATACGACCTATCGTTAATAAATTAGGTATATTCATTAAATAATCTCCCCTACTAAATCATATTCATCTAAGGCAACTATTTTTACCTCTAAATAATCACCTGGCTCATGCTGGCTGTCATAGACCAAAATCCAAGGGTCAACATCAGGCGCCTCACCTTCACTGCGACAAAGCAGCATACCTTCCACATCAGGACTAATTTCTTCTACTTTAACTAAGCATTTCTGACCAATTCTCTGTAAATGACGCTGATACATATGGTCATATTGATATTCCATCAAATTTTCTGCACGCCATTCTTTTATTTCATCATCTAAATGACCGTCCATTTTATCAGCCGGTGTTCCTTCTTCTCTAGAATAAGGGAACGCACCCACACGGTCCAACTGCATTTCTTCCAAAAAGTCTAACAGATTTTGATATTGATCCTCTGTTTCGCCCGGAAAACCTACAATGAAAGTAGAACGGATGGTCATATTCGGAATTTTTGTTCGCAACTTAGTGATTAATTCTTTAATTTCTTTTTGTGTAATCTTTCTATTCATCCGACGCAGTACTTCATCATCAGCATGTTGAATAGGAATGTCTAAATATTTGCATACTTTTGGCTCTGCAGCAATATAATCAATCATTTCATCCGTCAAATTATTTGGATAAGCATATAATAACCTAATCCAACGAATTTCTTCGATAGCTGCCAAAGCTTTCAATAAATCTACCAAAGCAAATTTGCCATACAAATCTAAGCCGTAATAACTAGTATCTTGAGCGACAACTACTAATTCTGTCACACCTTGTTCTGCCAGCATTTTTGCTTCATCTACAATCTGGTCAATACTTTTACTGCGATATGGTCCTTGCATTTCTGGTATAACACAATAAGTACAGTGATTATCACAGCCCTCTGAAATTCTTAAATAGGCATAATGCTGAGGTGTTGTTAACACACGCTCAACTGGTGCTAATTTCGCCTCTTCTGTCCAATTTTCATGGACATGAAGCATTTGAATTTGATTTTGCTCTTGGTATGCGCGAATAACTTCAACGATATCATGATAATTATTAGTACCTACTAACAAATCTATTTCCGGCATTTCTACAGCTAGTTCCTTGGCATATTTTTGTACTAAGCAACCAACTGCTACTAATAATCGGCAAGCACCATCGGTTTTCCATTGTGCTAATTCCAATATTGTATTAATAGATTCTTCTTTGGCTGCTGTAATGAAACCACAAGTATTAACAATAATAATTTCAGCTTCATCATAATATTCAGTCAAAACAAAGCCTGCTTTTTGAAAAACGCCCATCATAGTTTCGCTATGTACCAAATTTTTGGCGCAGCCCAAAGAAACAACTGCTACTTTTTGCAAAATTATCCCCCCTACGGAAAATTAGAGAGGCTGACTCTTGTCCCAGCCTCCCTAAAATAAAGAACTATTTTCAGGTCAACATCATTGTGCTACATCATTTAAAGTAAATTCACGAGTCACAACCTTGCCTTTTTCACCCATGGTTCCCAAATCTTGACCATTCAAAGTAATCTGTACCACACCAGCATTGCCCAAATGCAAGTTAAGAATTTCCTTAGCTTCTAATTGAACAGTTTGGCCTTCCACTAAGGTTGTATTCAAAATTTGTACCCCGTCACCTTTGACCTCAAGCCAACATTTATCTTGTACACCGACAGTTAAATCAATAATAGTCAATTCCATAACCAAGCCTTCATAAATAGGTTGGGCAGGAACTACCGGTTCTACAGGCTCAACCGGTAGATTTTCTTCCGGCTGCTGCTCCACTTGTGGCGGCACTTTTTCCTGAACATCATTGCTCAATCCACCACTAAACAACCACTGCACTGCCAGTAAAGCACAAACAGCCAAAACACTCAACAAAATAATTACTGAGCTTTTTTTATTTAATGGTTCTTCTTCTATCTTCTGTGGTTTTGTTCTTTCCCTCGCTTGCACCACTGCTTTTTCTTCTTCCTGTGCATTCTCCTGAACAGCAGTGTCAGTTTGCATAATCTCTTGAACTTCAGGCAAATCACCTATGCCTAAACATTTAATATAGGAACTGATAAATCCCCTCACATATACTGCTCCGGGTAATATTTCAAATTCTTCATCTTCAATTGCTTGCAAATACTTAGTTCTGATTTTAGTCTTTTCGGCAATGTCATCTAAAGTAAATTTTCTTTTTTCTCTCTCGCGCCGTAATACCGCACCAATCCCACGCACTACTGTCACCTCCCGACGAGATATCTGCTATTCATTTCAATATACCATAGATAAAACAATCCTGCAACAATCTAAAAAAACTTTTAATTTTTCTTAAAACCAGTTTTTAGCTTAATTATTTTCCTGTTGCTGTAAATATTCTTCCATAGTAATTTTCACTTGGCGTGGTTTACTCCCTTCATAAGGTCCAATTAAACCTAATTGTTCCATTTGGTCAATAATTCTAGCTGCCCGATTATACCCTACTCGAAATCTGCGCTGTAATAAGGATATTGATGCTTGACCATTTTCAATAAACAACTTAATTGCTTCAGGAATTAATGGGTCTGTTTCTTCGCCATTATTACCTTCTGTTTTTTCTGTACTGCTTAATTCTGCGGCAGCAATAGCTTCGTCATAGACAGGCTCACCTTGCTGTTTTGCAGCTTCCACAATTTTATCAATTTCTTGGTCAGAAACATACACGCCCTGCACTCGAATAGGTTTTGGCAAACCTGTCGGATAGAAGAGCATATCTCCCTTACCCAGCAATTTTTCAGCTCCACCCATATCTAAAATAGTGCGAGAATCAATTTGGGAGGATACAGCAAAAGCAATTCTGGAAGGTAAATTAGCTTTAATTATCCCGGTAATAACATCAACAGATGGACGTTGGGTAGCTACTACCAAATGAATACCTGCAGCCCTAGCTAACTGTGCCAAACGACAAATTGCATCTTCTACATCAGCAGGTGCAACCATCATTAAATCAGCCAACTCATCAATTAAAACAACTATATAAGGCATAACTTCAATAGCTGCTTTTTCTTCTTCTGTAGTTGCTTGCTCTAAACGCTTTTGTGACAAAGCATTGAAGCGTTTCATATCTTTGACATTATTTTCCGCAAATAACGCATAACGACGTTCCATTTCGCGTACTGCCCAGCGTAAAGCTGCCGCAGCTTTTTTCGGGTCTGTTACTACGGGAGAAATTAAATGAGGAATACCATTATAATTCCCCAGTTCAACCATTTTAGGGTCAACCATTAATAGTTTTACCTCATTAGGTGCTGCTTTAAACAAAATACTGTTAATCAAAGCATTCATGCACACACTTTTCCCTGAACCAGTAGAGCCAGCTATTAATAAATGCGGCATTTTCGCTAAATCTGTGACAATAGGTTTTCCACTGATATCTTTACCTAAAGCAACAGTCAATTTACTGTCACTATTTTGAAATTCTGGACTATCAATAACTTCACGCAAAGATACCATACCTCTTTGTTTGTTTGGAATTTCTATCCCAACAGCTACCTTACCTGGTATCGGAGCTTCAATACGCACACCAGCAGTAGCCATGCTCAAGGCAATATCGTCAGATAAATTAACTATTTTGCTGACTTTTACGCCAGCTGCCGGTTGAAATTCATATTGCGTAATAGCCGGACCAATACTTACTTCCGTTATCTGACCTTTTACGCCAAAATCAGCCAAGGTCTGTTCTAAAACAGCTACACGCTGATTAATTTCTTCTTGATTATTATTGCCTGCACTTTGATTGCTTTCTTCCAACAAATCGATAGACGGATAGTGATAAGCTTTTTCATCTTGCTCTGCTAGTATTTGCTCATCAACTGTAAAAGTTTCCAACTGTTCTTCATTTTTCTTTTTACGTTTTGCTGAAACTGACTCTGTTGGTGCTGCCACCTTAATCAGTGGTGAAGAAGCCGACTTTTCTTCTTTTATTGCTTCAGGCTGAACAGTTGTCGTTTCCTGCTCACTTCCATTACCTTCTTGGTTACCTTTTGCTTCCTCCAAGGATTTTTGAATTTCTGTTAAATTATTAATAATCAATGGTTTTTCTCGATTACTTCTTTGTAAAGCACGCTGTTCTTCTTTACTTTCTAAAGCTAACTGTTCAGGTTTTTGCTTGCGTTCTTTTTTCTTTTTAGGTTCTTCTTCTTCAATAAAAATAAAATTGAACAACGCTTCTTTTAATCGTTGCCACAAATTCTTAGCTTGCTCCAACCAAGCATCTCCTTTTTGAGAAACGGCATTTTGGCTAATTAACATTACTGACACAATAGCCAGACAAAACAAGACAATGTATGAGCCCACTTCACCTAAGGCTTTGCTTAACAACCAAGCACAAACGGCACCAATAATCCCGCCACCTAAACCTGACCAGCCTAATGCTAAGCTATTTGCACCAAAAGTTAAATCCATGTGCAGGAAAGTCAAGACCACTAATACACCGATAGAAAAACCTACCAATTGTCTTGTTTCCATTTTTTTATTTACCAAGCAGAATAAGCCGGCAACACAAAAAAGAAAAGGAAAAACAATTTTCCCGTCACCAGCTAAAGAAGACATTGTTCTGAAAATAAATGTCCCCACAAAACCTATTTTTTCCACTGCTAAACTACTTTGCTGCACAATAATCCAGCCTGTATATATAGTCAATGCCAACAAAGCAATTCCTATTAAACCTTTGGAAAAATCATATTGAATTCCTTTCTTTTTGCCTTTTTTCTTTTTCCCTGCCATAATCCACCTCAAACATCCAAATTACCATTTACTCAAAAGAAGTTTAACAGTCGATAAAAAATTTTTTGAACAAAATTACCTTCTGCCACATCTTCTAAAATTATCAAATCATGCGTCTCTATAACTTTATCATCTTTATAAGTATTTATTACCGCCAAGCTGCCTACTACTTCTCCAGCTTGTAACGGTGCTGTTAATTCTCTATTCAGACTATAAATCGTCTCAATACCATCCAAATGATTTTTATCTATTAAACAATCAATCGTTGTATCTGTACCGACATTAACTTTGCGACGGTCACCATCACGAACTTTGAGTTCAGCAATACTTGTATATTCGTTAAGTATATTAGCAAACAAAAATTGACTGAAACCAAAGTCCAACAATTGCTCAGATACCGTAAAACTATCCTCTCTTGTCTTCGCACCAAGCACAACACTTACTAGACGAACATCATCACGCACTGCCGTAGCAGCCAAACAATAACCAGAATCCTCACCAATCCAACCAGTTTTTATACCTTCTAATCCAGCATAATTACCTAAAAGACCATTAGTATTTTTTAAAACAGTTGGCTTAGATGTGTCGAGACGAACTGCATATTCCTGCGTCCGACAAATCTGAATAAACAGGGGATGCTGAACACATTCTTGAGCTAAAAGTGCCAAATCTGCTGCAGTTGTATAGTGTTCTACATCGCGTAAACCATTCGCATTGACAAAATGCGTATTTTTCATACCCAGCTGTCCTGCTCGATTATTCATCGCTGCTACAAATTGTTCCAGTGAGCCACACACCGTTTCCGCTACAGCTACACTGGCATCATTGCCGGAAACTAAGGCTAAACCATATAACAAATCATTAAAAGATATTTTTTCATCAACTTTCAGATACATGGTTGAACCACCTGTATAAGCAGCTTTACGACTAACCTCAACCATTTCTTCTAAATCAAGCAAACCGTTTTCTACTGCCTCAACAGCCAAAAGCAAAGTCATCATTTTTGTTACGCTTGCCGGTGGACGCTGCTCCTTACTATTACTTTCATGCAAAATTTCACCATTATCAGCATTAATTAAAATATAGGATTCCGCAGCTAATGATGGAACAGCATCATCAGCCATTGCCCCTAAGGGACAGAGGCTAAGGATAATTAGCAAACATAATATTGTGGAAATTTTCTTTTTCACCAAAATCCCTCGTTTTTCTAATGGATTATCTCCTTAATTTTTGCCAATAATTCAGTTTCCACTTCTTCTTCTGTTTTTCCGTCTTTCATAACCCAAATAAGATTAGGGTCATGCCGAAACCAAGTTAATTGGCGTTTAGCAAAATGTCTTGTATCTCTTTTAATCAGTTCTATTGCTTTTTCTAAAGACACTTCGCCTTGCAAATATTGAATTATTTGTCGATAGCCTAAGCTAGTCATTGATTGGGCCTGTGGGGAGACACCTTTAGCAAGAGCAGTTTTTGTTTCCTCCAGCAAGCCTTGCTCCATCATCAAATCCACACGCTGATTAATTCTTTCATATAAGCGTTCTCGTTCCATCCCCAAGCCCAAATAAACTGTCGGATAGCGTAAAACCTGCTTATTCACCTGATTTTCCATAGACGACAAAGGTTTACCAGTTACATGATATACTTCTAAAGCACGCATAACTCTTTTAACATCATTAGCATGAAGCCTAGCAGCAGTTGCTGCATCTATTTCAGCCAAACGCTGATGCAAAGCCTCTTTACCATGAATATCAACAAAAGCTTGCAATTCTGTGCGATAAGCTTCATCTGTGATTGCTTCTCCGAAATGATATTCATAAATGAGACTATTAATATAAAAACCTGTCCCACCAACAATAATTGGTAGTTTTCCTCGTTGATGAATATCGGCAATAATTTTATCTGCCTCCACTTTAAAATCGGCTGCACTAAAACTTTCTTCTATATCGCGAATATCAAGTAAATGATGAGTTACTCCCTGCATCTCCTCAGGTGTAATTTTAGCTGTCCCTATATCCAAGCCACGATAAATCTGCATAGAGTCACCGGAAATTATTTCACCATTTAACTGCTGTGCCAAAGCAATACTAGCAGCAGTCTTGCCAACAGCCGTTGGTCCTACTAAAACAACGATTGGTTTTTTAGTCATTTTCCGTTTACCTCCATCTAGTTTATTTTTCTCCTTGATAACTGCCTCGTTTAAAAATTTTATACAATTCCGTCATAGAAATCTGATAAATTATCGGACGTCCATGAGGACAAGTATGAGCATTTTCTACTTGAGCCAAATCATGGAGTAAAGTCAACATTTCCTGTTCATTTAATTTCCAATTCGCCTTTACTGCACCTTTACACGAAGCAGTAATTAAAATCTTTTCTTTTAAAGTTGCTTGACTCACATTCTTGCTGCGCCCTAAATCATCTAATAAATCAATAAAGAAATTTTCAATTTCTTCTGCCTGCAAACCAAAAGGTATGCTGCGAATTAAATAACAGCGCTCGCCAAAATTTTCTACCACAAAACCCAAATTGCGCAGGGTAAAGATATGTTTAATCAAGACACTGTCTTGCTGTGGTGTCAAATGCACCGTCACAGGAATTAATAAGCCTTCTGTTAAAGAAGCCTTATTATTTTCTTCAGCCATGAAGCGCTCATACAAAATTCTTTCGTGACAAGTATGTTGATCTATAATCAGCAAACCTTGCTTGTTTTGGGCAATAATAAAAGAATTATTTAATTGCCCCAGCAAAGTAATATCTTCTAATTCTTTAACTGTCACTTTCCATTCCTGCTTAGGTGTTTCGCTTTTTTTAATTTCTTGTTTAATCGCTGCTTGCTTTTCCGTAAATAGAGGTCCCTGATAAGAAATAGCCTCTTCCTGCACCGTCTGTTCTGCAACTGCAGGTAAAGTAAATAACTTTTCCTGCTTTACCTGTTCTTTTTTTATTTCCGGCACAATTTCTTTTTGGGTTATTATTTTTTCTTTTGTTTCAACTTTTTTCTCTGTTTGTTCTGCTTTCGGTGGCTGCCAGCCAACGACTTGGTCTGGAGGCAAAAAAGCATTTTTAGTAATGCTGGCTTCCCACAACGCATCTTTAAATTGCTCTACCAATTTCGGCTGCAGCAAATCAAAGCGATTAATTTTAATTTCTGTTTTAGCCGGATGCACATTAACATCTAAATCCTGACCTGGCAGTTGCAGCTTAACCAACGCAATCGGAAAACGACCTTTGGCAATCAAGGTATAATAACCTTCTTCTAAGGCCTGCGTTAATTCTGCACTTTTAATTAATCGACCGTTGACAAAGAAAATTTCCTGATTGCGATTATTTCTAGTCATTTCTTCACGAATTAACCATGCCTCTAAATATTGGCCCGCACCTATTTCTCTACGCTGTAACGGAACAATAAGTTTTTCAATGTTGCTGCCATAGAGATTGACCAAGCGTTCCTCTGTAGTCAACAAACCTGCTGTATCCAACTGAATTTGACCGTTGGCAATCAATTTAAAACGAATTTCAGGATAGCCCAAGGCATATTTATTGACTAATTCACCAATCAAACCCACCTCGGTACTGTTGCTTTTCAAAAATTTTCTTCTTGCCGGCAAATTATAAAACAAATTGCGTACTTCAATTACGGTGCCATGAGGAGCCGCTACCTCTTCCAGTCCTTCAAAAACACCACCAGAAAAACGAATTTTATGACCGACATCTTCGCCAGCACTACTACTCAACATTTCCACTTGAGCTACTGCGGCAATGCTCGGCAAAGCTTCTCCACGAAAGCCAAAAGTCTCCAACTGATAAATATCTTGAATTTGCTGAATTTTACTAGTAGCATGGCGTTCAAAAGCTAATTGCAGGTCTTCACCATCCATCCCACAACCATTATCTTTAATTCTAATCAAACCTACGCCACCGTCACGAATTTCAATTTCAATAAAATCCGCCCCAGCATCGATACTATTTTCTAATAATTCTTTCACTACTGATAACGGTCTTTCCACTACTTCACCAGCAGCAATTTTATCGGCGGTTGGTCTATCTAGTAATTTAATTCTTCCCATTATGCCATCTCATCCTTTGCTTTTTCCTGTAAATCATAGAGCAAATTCAAGGCATCGCGACCTGTCATATTTAATAAATCCAACTCAGCAATCTGTCGCACCAATGGTGAGACTTCCTGCACAGGAGTAAATAAATCCAATTGTTGCACGCGTGGCTCTTGAGGTCCTTTTTCTATTTCCAAGCGCTGCAAAATTGCCTTTGCTTGTCGCAAAACAACTTTCGGCACACCTGCCAATTGTGCTACATGAATACCATAGCTGCGATCAGCACCACCTGGTACAATTTTTCGCAAAAAGACAATATTTTCACCATCTTCTTTGACAGCTACGGAATAGTTTTTTATTCCAGGCTGCTCTTCCAAAACTGTTAATTCATGATAATGCGTCGCAAATAAAGTTTTAGCTTGAATTTTTTGATTAATATAATCAGTTAAGGCCCAAGCTATCGCCAAACCATCATAAGTGCTTGTCCCTCTGCCTACTTCATCCAAGATAATTAAACTATCTTTAGTTGCATTATTAACGATATTAGCAACTTCATTCATTTCGACCATAAAAGTACTTTGCCCTGTACTTAAATCATCACTAGCACCAATTCTAGCAAAAACACGGTCTACCACCGGCAAGCACGCCTCTTCTGCCGGCACATAAGAGCCTATCTGCATCAAAATCGTCGCTAGAGCAATACTGCGGCAATACGTACTTTTTCCAGCCATATTCGGCCCAGTAATAATCAAAAAACGTTGTTCCTCACGGTCAAAATAAACATCATTAGGCACAAACCAACTATCCTGCAGTTTTTGTTCTACAACAGGATGACGGCAAGCTTTTAATTGATATGTGCCATCTTGACTAATCGTAGGCTTCACAAAATTATGATAAACTGCTGCCTGCGCTAAAGCATACAAACAATCCAACTGTGCCAAAATATGTGCTGTCTGTAAAATTCGTGGAATGTGTTCATTCACTTGACTGCGCACAGCAACAAACAGTTGGTATTCCAATTCTCTGCTTTTTTCGTCAGCCCCCAATATTTTTTGTTCCAATTCTTTTAACTCAGGCGTAATAAAGCGTTCACTATTTGCTAATGTCTGCTTACGGATATATTCAGCAGGTACTTCATTACTCTTTGCTCTGCTAACATCAATATAATAACCAAATACTTTATTATAACTGACTTTGAGAGTTTTAATCCCAGTTCTTTCCCGTTCACGCTGTTCTATTTCGACCAGCCAATTTTTACCGTTAATCAAAACATCTCGCAATTCGTCTAAATGCTGATTGTAGCCCTGTTTAATCAAATTACCTTCGCGCAATGAAAACGGAGCTTCAGGATGAATACTTTCTTCCAATAACTGATAAATATCTGCCAATGGGTCAAAATCAAACGAAAGCTGCTTGGCATAATTACTTTGGCACGCTGCCAAATCTTTTTCCACCTCTGGCAATAAAGCCAGCGAATTTTTCAAAGCCAATAAATCTTTGGCATTGGCACTCCCATAAGCTACTCTTGAAACAATTCTTTCTAAATCATAAATAGGAGCTAAATGTTCTTTTAAACGATTGCGCAGTGGTGTCTGCACAACTAATTCTTCCGTTGCATCTAAACGATGCTGAATATCGCTTGCTTTGAGCAATGGTTTTTCCAGCCAGCTTTTTAACAAACGACTTCCTACAGCTGTTTGTGTATAATCTAGGATTCCCAATAAAGAATCTTTTTTTTCATTACCATGGAGAGAACGCAATAATTCCAAATTACGCTTTGTCGCATAATCTAATTCCATCGTTTCTTTTAAAGAATAAACCTGCAAATTCATAATATTGCTTGGCTTACTCTTATGCATTAACTGTAAATAATCTAAAATTACCCCAGCAGCTATCGTCACTAAAGGCTTCTCACCACAACCCAAACCGTCTAACGATTGCAAATGAAAGTGGTCTTTAACTTTTTGTTCTGCATAATCAAAGCGAAAAGCATAATCCGCGTGACGCGTGAGAGCTGTTTTACTGCCACCAAAAAAATCCTGCAAATAATTGTACATTTGCTCATCACTAAAGGCTACTAAACATTCTACTGGTTCATAACGCCATAATTCATTGCTCAGCTTATCCAAGCTTTCTATTTCCGTAGCTAAAAATTCTCCTGTAGAAGCATCTGCAAACGCCAAACCATAACCTTGCGCCGTAGCCACTAAAGCTGCTAAATAATTATTGTTTTTTTCGGATAAACAATTACTTTCCAAAACTGTCCCAGGAGAAATAATTCTAATTACTTCTCGCTTAACAATACCTTTGCTGCTTTTAGGGTCTTCTACTTGTTCACAAATTGCCACTTTTTCTCCAGCAGCAATAATTTTAGCTATATAATTTTCTGCCGAATGGAAAGGAACTCCACACATTGGCACTTTTCCCAATCCGCCGTCACGGGCAGTCAAAGCTATACCCAGTAATTTACTTCCTCGTTCAGCATCAGGACCAAACATTTCATAAAAGTCCCCTAAACGATAAAATAACAGGCAGTCTTGATAATCTTCTTTGATTTTTTCATATTGAAGCATCATTGGTGTATTGCCTAACATTGTTTTTCCTCCTTAACCCACCAGCAGAAAACACGCCTTAATTTTCTTTAGGCTGAGTACTAGCTTGATTGTGGGATTTGTTTTGCTGATTTCCTTTATTATGTTGATTTTGTTTATTATAACGACCTTTGTGGAAATTGCGTGATTTGTGCTCATGTTTGTGCTGATGCTCTTGCTTTTCGGTGCGTTCCACCTTTTCCTTACGTTCATGTTTCTTTTCTTTTGCTTCACTAGCCTCTTTAACTTGTTTTTCTTGTTTTTCTTGTTTTTCTTGTTTTTCTTGTTTTTCTTGTTTTTCTTTTTCTTGTCGCTCTAATTTTTCCTGTTTTTCTTTTTCTATCTGTGCTTGTTTTGCTTGTTTTTCTTCAAGCTCTTCTTCCTCGGTCATTGGTCGTGTGCGTTCTACACGTTCAAAACCGACTTCCAAGTCATCATTGTGGTTGATATATCCACCAAAATATTGACACATTTCAGTTAAGGCATGCGAACTGCTGCTGCTGACATCTAAACTGACATATATAACTTTATGTCCACGAAAACGCATTCCAGGATATTCATTAGCCTTGGCAAAAGTGAAAAACATGGCATGCTCCACACCTTCAAAGCGAAAATTCATTTTGCCGATTAGTTGGTCATCATAAGGAGAAATCATCTCATTTTTAGCAGCTTTACTATCTAAATGTTCCGTCAAAAATTCCAGCAATATTTCTCTGTCATTACAATCAATCAAAGCTATTGCATTTTTGCTCATTGCTATCCTCCATTTCTTTTTTGAAGATACTTCTTTTATTTCTTCATTTCAACTATAGTAACGCCGTCGCCACCTTCACTAAAGCCTCCCAAACGTTGACTGGCTACATGAGGATGACGTTTTAACATATCTTTCACAGCACTGCGCAAAGCACCTGTTCCTTTACCATGGATAATACTTACCTGACCCAAACTGCTCAAATAAGCATCATCTAAATATTTGTCCACATATTCCAAAGCCTCATCTACAAGCATACCACGCAAATCAATTTCACTCTTAATAGTAGCCGATTTATTACCACCCATTTGGTGAGCAATAGTTTTACCGGTTGCTTTTTTCTGATTTGACTGCTGCAAATCATCCAAAGGTACAGCTACCTTCATAATCCCAATTTGTAATTGCACATTACCTTGCTTATCAGGTAAGGCAATAACCGTTCCATGCTGCGTAAATTTCGGCACATAAACTTCATCACCGATTTTGACCTTTTTGACTTTATTAGTCGTTACTTTTGGTCCTTTATTGACTTCCTTTGCCAGCTTTTCTTCGCGTTCACTAAGCATTTTTTTATATTCATGTGCTTCTGCTTGAGCTTTCGCTGTATTAATTTGTGCCTGACGAAGTTCTTTTAAAATTTCTTCACTTTCCATCCGAGCTTCGCGCACGATCTCTAAAGCTTCTTCTTGAGCTTTTCGTTTAATTTTATCTGTCGCAGCAACTAATTCTGCTCTTTCTTGCTCCAGTGCTTTTAATTGTTCTTCTACTTCTTTCAAAGCTTGCTCTGTTTCTTCGCGTTTTTTCTCAGCAACAACATTACTTGTTTCCAAAGAAGCAATTAATCCTGCTACATCTTTTTCTTCCTGTGAAATTAAACCTCTAGCCTCATCGATAATTTTTTGTTTAATCCCCAACTTCAAAGCAATTTCAAAAGCATTACTTTTGCCCGGTACACCAATCAATAAACGATAAGTAGGTCGCAAAGTTTCAATATCAAATTCCACACTGGCATTTTGCACACGCGGCTCATTAAAAGCATAGGCTTTCAATTCGCTATAATGCGTAGTGGCAATAATTTTACCACCACGATGCAATAAATCATCCAAAATAGCTATCGCCAAAGCAGCACCTTCCGAAGGGTCAGTTCCAGCCCCCAGCTCATCCAATAAAACTAAAGAATTTTCGTCTACTTTATGCAAAATCCGAACAATATTAGTCATATGTGAAGAGAAAGTACTCAGCGATTGCTCGATACTTTGCTCATCACCGATGTCTGCATATATTTTCCGGAAAACACCGATACTGCTGCCTACTTCTGCAGGAATGTGCAAACCAGACTGTGCCATTAAAACACAAATCCCGACAGTTTTTAAGGTTACGGTTTTACCACCCGTATTCGGCCCTGTAATAATGATGGAGTCATAATCCTGACCTAAAGCTACTGTTAATGGCACTACTTGTTTGGCAGGAATTAACGGATGTCTGCCTTTCAAAATAGATAAAGACGGTTTTGGCAATAATTTAGGCTCTACGGCCTGCATTTTCTCACTTAATCTAGCTTTGGCAAAAATA